>JAYVUQ010000740.1:0-4893 GCA_043787785.1 Bryobacteraceae bacterium | reverse complement strand
TCGCGGACCGGCCGTACGTGGCCGTTCTCGGTGATCAGCTCCGCATCCAGGCCGTGCCGCGCGGCGCGCCACTTGTCACTTCCCAACTCACTTATTCTGGGACCGACCACCAATTCGTCTGCCCGGATCACGGGCGTGCCGATTGTTGGAAGCACAACTATTAATTCCAACTTTGTAACCGGACCCCGCGACTACTGGGCGATGTACAAGCTGAACAGCCCGACGACGGGCGTGGGTTACGCCGCGTTGAAGGTGACTATTTTCCCCGCCACGCCGCTGGTCCAGCCATCGCCCACGGCCTTCGTCTCCCTTAGTAACGACGAGCTTCGCGTTATCGGAATCAGCGACTACGGCGCTTTGGGGCAGCGCGGCTATGTTTATGACATAACCGCTGATGTCATTCCGCAGGATTTGATCGATCGAAGGCCCGCTCCGCAGATGCCGCCATATATTGCAAATTTGGCGAACTACTATACCGGTTCGCCGCTGCCGAACGGTCTGACTCTTTTCTATAAGGATCTCAATGCCGGTATCATTGTCGGCAACCCGATCAGCGCGAACCGCGATCCGATCACCAAGCTGGAGCAGCCAATCAACGTCCGGTTGGGCGTCTTCAACTCCAATGGCGCGGACAGCCGGCTGTTAACCATCTTTATCGAAGGCATCCAGATCACCAGCCCGCTCTACGACCAGGCGACCGTCGGTGTGAGTTACACATATCAGATCAAAGCCACGGGCGATCCGTTCGAGTTCGAAGTGCGTAACCTTCCTCCGGGCTTGAATTACAATCCGCAAACCGGATTGATCACAGGCATTCCGCTGGTGCCAAGCGTGACCACGGCCGAACCTAACAGACATGCCGAGCTCGAACTGATTGCGCGCAATGCTTATGACGAGGGTTCCAACTTTCTCTGTCTGAAGATTGTTCAAGCGCCGGGCACTCCGGTGATCACCAGTGCGCCTAACCATTCCAGTCCGGAAGGCGATCCATTCAACTATCAGATCACTGCGACAAACGGGCCATTGACCAACTACGCATCGACCACGCTGCCTCCCGGCCTGTTCTTGAATTCGGACACCGGTTTGATCAGTGGCGTTCCAGTCACATTCGGCACTTATGATGTGATCGTTACGGCCAGTAACAATAATGGCACCGGTGGCGCGATCATTCACTTCTCCATTCCCCCCCGCCTGGCGGAGATCGTCAGGCAGAATCCGCCATTCGCCGTAACGGATCTGCCTTACCAGCACACGTTCCGCGTCTCCAGAGGCAGCCAGCCAATCATCTGGTCTATCATAGGATTGCCGGCGACTACCGGACTCACCCTTTCGGGGCCCACGCTGCAAGGCACGCCTCCGCGAACGGCCGTCGGACGCTATCCGATAACGGTGTCCGCCGACAACCCCGCTGGAAGCGCGACGTTCAGCTTTGATTTTGACATCTATGCGCCTCCGATTCTGAACGGGCCATTTACAGTGGAAGGCGTTGTGGGCGTGCCGTGGGTGGACTTCCCCATCGCATACGACGGATCGCCAGAGCAGATCAACGTCAGTGCTTCGCCGCTTCCTCCGGGACTGCAGCTTTTCGATTCACAGAGTCCGGCTCCCCGCATAGCCGGGATCACAGACGCGGTTAACTTCCCGGCCAATAGCGGGACAGGCGCTCCCACGACGCCGGGACAGACTCGCGTCAATCTTCTCATCACCAATGTCACCGGCCCGGATTACTTTAATCAACAGGAACTGCTGATCACTGTCCGGCCCATGAGCATCACCAACACGCCGCTCGTGCTCACGGGTGTGCTGGGACAGGCACTGCCTGCCAACGCCTTTAATATTACTTCCACCGGACGTCCGAACTTCTTCAGTGCCATCGGTCTGCCGCTGGGTCTCTCCGTCAATCCGCAAACAGGCGCTATCACGGGCACGCCTGCGGAGGCCGGTTCATTCTCGGTAATCATCACCGCAGCCAACACACTGATAGTAACGAACCCCAATACGCGGACGCCTCCACCGGCTGTAGCCACGGCGACGCTGCTGGTTGCTATTTCTTCCGAAGTCGGCGCGCCTGCCATCACCAGTTCGCTGTCTGAAGGCGCCACCGTCGGAACTCAGTATGTCTATGATATCGGAGCATCCAATACTCCGACCAGCTTTACCGTTGCACCCGTTGATCCCAACTTCACGATGGACACGCTATTTACCAACTTCAATTTCAATCCGGTTTCAGGACTGTTCTCCGGCGTTCCCACTCAGCCGGGCACGTTTGAACTGCGGCTCACAGCGTTCAATCAGAACGCCCTGGGTGCTATCTTGAGCGGCACTGCAATTATGACCCTGGGCGTCAGTGCGACTCAGGGTTCCCCTGCTGTAAACAGCAAACTCGCCATCACCGGTGTGCAAGGCGCACGGCTTCCAACCTATGTGATCACGGGTACCAACGGGCCGACGCTTTTCAATGCAACGCTCAATGATCCATTGCCCTTCACGCCGCTCTTGCAGATTGGATTACAGGTAGACCGCGCCACAGGCGTGATCACCGGCGTTCCGAATCAGGTCGGAGTCTTCAAGATTTTACTCGAAGTTGAAAACGGAGTTGCTCCTGTCGGTACCGCAACGTTGACCTTGACTGTGTTGCGGCCTTCGCCGCCTCCGATCACGAGCCCGGCCACAGCTTCAGGCTTTGTCGGAACATCATTCCTCTATGTGATTACCTCGCCCTTCGCGACAAGCTTCGATGCCGCCAATCTGCCGCCGGGATTGTCGGTGGATACCAATACCGGATTGATCTTCGGAACGCCTATCCTGCCGGGAGTCACAAATAGTACGATGAGCGCGACGATCACTTCCAATGGCGTCGATTTCACGACAACCCTGCCCTTGACAATTACTATCGGTATACGGGCTGGAGCTCCGATCCTTTCGCCTCCATTCCAGGTAAACGCACTTCTGGGCCAGCCTTTCAGTTACAAGATCTCGGCATCGCTGTTACCCACTAGTTTCAATGCCATAACATTCCCGGGATTAAGCCAGACCCTTGGCAATGGACTGACTATCGACACTGCAACTGGAATCATTTCTGGCATTCCGACCACAATTGGTACATTCCAGTACGTCATTTCCGCCAGTAATGCCGTAGGTATCGGAAGTCAACTGCTGACGATCGTTTCCGCCTCGTCGCGACCGGCAATCTCCAGTGCAACAAGCCTTACCGCCATAGTTGGAATTGCCTTCAGCAGCCAGATCACCGCTACTGGAGCCCCTCCGATTACGCATATTTTCGAAACACCACTGCCCGCTGGCTTGACGCTTGTCGGGGATACTATCTCAGGTCTTCCGATAGGTCCGGTAGGAGGACCGTTTACCGCCACGCTAGTCTCAACCAATAGTTTTGCACCGGCTCTCAATCCAGTGCGAACCGTTTATAAATTCACAATCCTGCCGCCCCTGCCGCCCACCTTGGCCGCTGGGAATCCGCCGCGCGCAATCGTGACGGTGCCCTACACCTTTACTTTGGTGGTAGGTGGGTCTCAGACGATAACTGTGACGGTTGATCCCGCAACGCCACTGCCTCCCGGTTTGACATTGTCCGGCTTCACAATCACTGGCGTTCCTACAGTGGGTGGAAGTTTCCCCGTCCGGTTAACGCTAACCAATCCAGCAGGCTCTATAACGGTAGATCTAATCTTCTCGGTCCTTGGTATCATTCCTGGCGCCGATAGCGATGGCGACGGTTTCTCCGATGAGCTCGAAATATTCGTCGGTTCCAATCCGCTCGATCCATTCTCGACGCCACTGCCCTTTACTGACACGGATGGCGATACGTACTCGGATGATCTGGAAATTGCGCTCGGGTTCAATCCGCTGGATAACACTTCCTTTCCGCTAGCCGGGGCGGTAGTGCCTACGGAACCCTTCCATTTGGTTAAGCCGAAGTTGAGCATCAAGCTGAGCTTCAACAAAATCGACAAGGACGCGATAAGCCTGAGCGGCTCGCTGCCGATACCGGCCGGTTTCACCGCGCCAGGTCAGAGCGTTATTGTGAATATCGGAGGCGTGATTGCCGGCCACATCATCACTAATCCGCGCGATCCGAAGGAAGTCATTCTCAATTCGAAGGGTAAGTTTGTAAGCGCCGATAAGCGTATTAAAGTCAGCATCAGCGCCACGAAGGCGTCCACGCAGGCCCGCAATGCCAAGTACTCCATCAAACTTACCGGTAGTTTCCAGCCTAAACTGGTCGACGAAGACCTGCTGAACGAGACCGTCCAGAAAGAGCTTCGCAATGTAGAGATTCTCATCATCATCGAGCGCCTAGTCTTCCGAAAGATACAGCCGGTTCTCTACTCAGCCAAGGCCGGCAAGTCGGGCAGCGCAAAGTAAACAGAACTCAGTCCTGAAGACGGGGCGCATGGATAATCCATGCGCCCCTTTTTTGTCGTTGCGACAACACAGTCGTCACGTGTGGCACGGGCAGCTTTTCGGCTGCCCGTGGGTCGCCAAAGCGCGCCTGTCATTCTAGCGCATCGACCCATTTCAAAGCCATTTGCATAGGTACAACACTTCAAGATCGAGATTTCTATTCTCTTGCTGTTAGAAACGCAAAATCACCTTAGAAACGCGAAACGACGCTAGTGGTTCGTCACGTTTGAAGGGTTGATGGGTGAAAACAGCCGCTGTTGGGCAACACAATCGTGACGAACCACCAGGGCGCCAAAGTGCATTCAGGCGTTGAGCGCCATTCAAAAAAATGCTACTCCGCCGTCAGCTTCTCGAACCCGTCCATCGCCTCCGTAAGCCGCCAGTACGTCAGTTCTCCGCAAGTCGCCTTGGGGCCACTTACCTGCTGGATTGCGTAGACGTAAAATTTCCGCGCCAAAAGAAACAGTCCAG
>JAYVUQ010000739.1:0-3135 GCA_043787785.1 Bryobacteraceae bacterium | reverse complement strand
GTGGTACTACGCCTCGTAAGCGCGTAGTAGGTACTAGTACTTTTATTTCACGGCTTCCTGTCAAGCTCGCCGCGTGAACGGCGGGTGATTTTCGGCGTTGATACTAAAACATTTTAACGATGGCATACGAGGATGAAAACCCGTCGCTGACATGGGCTCGCATTGCGTCGGGTTGGGGTGAAACTTGGCAAGCAGTAAACGTACTAGTACTTACTATCGTATTTCAGCCAGAAATAATGTGATCGGTTCCGGCACTGCCACGCTATCTTTCACGATTGCTTCGTCCGTGTCGCTGGGAAGTTATCCGCTGGTCATCTCCGGCACTAGTGGCACAGGCACTGGTAGCACAGGCACAAACACTACCAGCCTGAGACTGAACGTCTACACGCCGGATTTTGCCCTCGCGGTACCGGCCACGGCGAGTATCGGCCGTCACGGTGCCCATCACGCTTTCCGCCATCGCTGGCCATAACAGCCCCGTGCAGTTGTCGACGTCCGGGCTCCCGAGCGGAATCACCGCCACCTTCATGCCTGCTAGCGTCACCGGCGCGGGAACCTCGGTCCTCACGCTTACCGCTAGCGTCAGTGCTCTCCCCGGAAAATACAGCTTCCGCGTGGAGGGTGCAGCCGGGCTGGTCGTCCGCAGCACGATGGTGACCCTCACCCCCGCTCCAGAAGGCGGCATTGAGGTGACTCTCAGCAGCAGCAATCTCGCTGTGGCGGCTCTAAATCTCGCCACCCTTTATATACCGGGTGGCCAATCCAGTTCCTCACGGGCCCGGATCTCGGGGCTTAGTGCTGGCTCGTCCGCGATTACCGCACTGGCCGGCGGCTACGCTCCGGCCAGGGGTTTGATCCAAGTGGGATCCTCACCTGGCACGATGAGCTTTGCGCCCTCGGCCCTGAGCCTGGTGGCGCCGGGGACACAGAACTTAACCCTGTCACTTTCGCCGCCCGCCCCAGCCGCGGGCGTGATCGTGACACTGGGTTCGAGTAACCCGATTGCCGCATCTGTCCCGTCCACTATCAGCGTGGCGGCTAATGCCGCCCTCAGTAACGGCTATGCCCCGGCCACCGTCCAAGTTCAAGTGGGCGGCCAGGCTGGCATGATGAGCTTTACGCCCTCGGCCTTGAGTCTAGTACCCGGACAATGTCCGAAAATGAACACTCATGCTTGAAAGCGAAGCGCCTGCCGAGTGCCGGTGTTGACGTTTCAACACTTTAGAACGGCCATCGACCTGCAACAACTTGAGCGTGCCTTCGATTCTCGTTTGCGATGACCAGCCCGACGTCCTGATTGCCCTGCAGCTGTTGCTCAAGGCCGCCGGCTACGAAGCTAAACGGCCGACACCCCGCGGCGATTGTTAGATCAGTTGGCCGGGCGTTCGTTTGACCTCGTGCTCACCGACATGAACTTTAGCCGCGATACCACCTCGGGCCGCGAAGGACTCGAAATCGTAGAGCAGATCCTCCGCGGCAACCAGGGGCCGCCGGTGGTCGTGATGACCGCCTGGGGCGACATCGATTTGGCCGTCCAAGCGATGCGCCACGGCGCCGCCGACTTTGTCACCAAACCGAGGGACAACATCCGGCTGCTAGCCACCATTGACCGTTGCCTCGAATCGTCGCGCGGCGCACAATCGGAAATGGAGATCGCCCGCAGCGTCCAGCAAAAAGCTGCTTTCGGTGGCTGAGCGCCAGTTTGGCCACCTGCGCCTGCGCGCCGAGTTTGAGCCAGCTCACGAAATCGGCGGCGACTCCTACGACTTTCTCGAAATCGACGGCGAACGCCTCGGCATTCTGCTGGCCGATGTCTCTGGCAAAGGCGTCCCCGCCGCGCTGCTGATGGCGAATCTGCAAGCTCTTTTCCGGGCCCAGCCGCCTGACCTGCTCGCTCAAGCCGGGCCGCTGCTGGAGCGCATCAATTCGCTCTTCCACGCCTCCACCGCGCCAGAGCACTACCATGGCGAGATGAGGATCAAATCGCCCGGCAGCATCAGACTGACATGGGAAGATGACCTAAAGCTCGAATATTCTTCGGAATTACCGGCGGAATTCGCGCACATTCCTGGCCGCCGCCCGGAATGCGGCTCGGGTCCAGGATCCACCCACTCACGGCTGATTACGCACCGGCGCCCGCCGCCCGCACGTACGGCTCTCTGGAAATCGACGTCAGACGTCCATCGCTGCTAGCCTTAAAATAGAAGGTCGCCCCAGCTTTCACCCCCGCTTCGGCGAAGCTTTCCCCGGCGTAGCTCTCCAATTGACTCAGCGAAAAGCCGATCACTCTCCCAGTAGAAGTTTCCGCCAAATAGGCCAAGCCCATCGTCGGTACCGTGGGCACAACTTTGCCTTGATATTGCATCAACATCCAGCAGTCGCGAGGGCCGCATTTCTCGCATCGGCATGATTCCGGGCATTCTCTATGTCGTGGAAAACGACAGCCAACGTACCTTCGGCATCAACCTGCGGGAGTTAGATGGCTATTGCGGCGAATCTCCCAAGGAACTTGGGTTCACGGTCGGCGCGCCAGTCCGCTTCCTGACTCAGGATGATCAACGAATCGTTACTGCGGCCCACGTAATTCGCTAACCTGTGGTCATGACGCCCCTCCACCAAGCTATCCATGGCTACACCGCCGCCATCCAGTCGCTCGACGCCGACGCCTTTGCGGCCTGCTTTACCGCTCAATGCGAATTGAATGACCCGGTCGGCGCGCCCACCATCCACGGCCACGACGGCGTCAAGGCCTTCTTCCTCGGCATTGCCGGTCTGCTGAGGAAAATCGAAATGACTCCCGTCAACATCCACATCGGTGGCACTCGCGCGGCCTTTAGTTGGAAGATGGTGGGGGAAGGCAAAGCTGGCCAGCCTGCCACGGCCGACGGCATCGACGTTCTCGAGTTCGACCAAGCCGGCAAGATCATCCGCAGTTGGGGCTATTGGAATCCAGGTCCCTTTGTCGCGGCGCTGACGGCCTGAAGCCGCGGCATCCAGGCAAAGACGATCACCATCGCGAGGTAAACGCCTCCTGAAACTGGATCGCGGCTGGCGATGTACGCGGCCAAAGATTGACTCTGCACCACCACGGCCAGCGACAGTTCGGCCGTCACCGGCAACGCCAAGGGCCAAGAA
>JAYVUQ010000738.1:0-4364 GCA_043787785.1 Bryobacteraceae bacterium | reverse complement strand
CGAGCCCTTCAAGCCATTCCAAGGCTTTGCGCCACCCGCCACCTGCGCCAAGGCGCCCACCGGCCCCAGCAATCAGAGCTATCTGCAAGGCTTGATCGGCCTGCAAGTGGGCGTCGACCGCATCGCCAACGCGCCCAACCCCGACGCCGAACGCCTCACCGAAAGCGACCCAGCCAAGGCCGCCGCCATGACCACCGCGCAGCAGCTGAACCTCGGCGCCAAACCAGCCCAATTGCTGAAGGACCCCATCCTCTTTGCCGAGGGCCTGCTCAAAGGCGTCCCCGCCGCCGCCGCCAACGGCAAAGGCGGCGGCTTCTGCGCCGAACTCCGCCCCGTGCTCGGCAAGTATCCCTTCGCGCCCGGCGCTTCATCCGATGCCCAGCCCTCCGATTTGGCCGCCGTCTTCGCCCCGGGCACCGGTCGCCTCTTCACCTTTCCCCAGGAAGCCCTCTCGGAGTTCATCTCCCTCGGCATCGGCGGCCGCTTTATGGCCAAATCCGATGCGCGCGTGCCAGTGAACCCGTCCTTCCTCAATTTCCTCAACAAAGGCGGCTCTCTCTCGCGGCTCTTCTACGGTGCCGGACCCTCAATCCGGGTGCCGTTCTCACTCCAAGTGGCGCCGTCGCCCGATCTCGAAAGCGTTGTCCTTCAAATCGGTAGCAAAACGCTCAAAGCCGCCAGCATCGGCGGCGGGCAGGACTTTGTCTGGCCCGAAGACGCCATGACCGTCCGCCTCCAGGCCCGCTCCAAAGACACCGCTCCGCCCGTCGCCGAGTTCTCCGGCCCCTGGGCCGTCACCCGTTTCTTCGCCGCCGCCGACGAGTATTCGTCCTCCGGCACGAGGGGCTCGGCTCTGTTTCGGTTGAAGAACACCGCCTCGCTGGGCCGCACCGCCAGCACCAACAGCGAGGTGGCTATCCGCATCACCATCGACATGAAAGGCGCGCCGCTCACGCTCTTGCCCCGGGACCTCCAACTGGGCTGCGTCTCGGCCATCGCCAGGTAAAAGGAGAAATCGCCATGCGGCAACTACAACCCGTACTCTGGACCAAAGGCACACTCTTAAGCCCGCAGCACCTGCAAACGCAGGACCGCTTCCTCGAAGATCTCCTCCGCTTCCGCATCGAAGCCCTCGCCTATTGCCCCTGGGGCTTCCGCCAGCTCCGCATCGACCATGACGCCGTCGCCACCGGCGCCTTCGCCCTCACTTCCGCCGAGGGCATCTTCCCCGATGGCCTGCTCTTCGACATTCCCGGTTCCGACGCCGCTCCCCCGCCCCGTCCGCTCACTGATCATTTTCCCGCCGAAGTCGATTCGCTCGATGTGTTCCTGGCGGTCCCGCACTACCGTCTGAAGGGCGTCAACATCATGGCTCCAGGCTCCCCGGCCAACACCCGCTTCGTAGCCGAAGTCTCGATGATTCGCGACGAGGCCCGCGCCTCCATCGAAAAGCCGGTGCAAGTAGCTCAGAAAAGCATGCGCTTTCTCTTCGAAGGCGAAAGCCGCGAGGGCTACTCCTGCCTGCCCCTCACCCGCGTCGTCCGCGGCCCCGCCGGCGACTTTCAGGTCGACCGCCAAGTCGTGCCGCCCCTTCTGGACTTCCGCGCCCACGATCGCCTTTTAGGCATCGCCCGCGGCATCGTCGAGTCGCTTTCCGCCCGCAGCACCGAACTCTCCGCCACCCGCCGCCACAAAAACCAAAGTCTCGCCGACTTTACCTCCGCCGACATCGCCAGCTTCTGGCTGCTCTATACGATCAACTCGCACCTGCCCGGCTTCCGCCACTTATTCGAAGTAAAAGGCGGCCATCCCGAGCAGTTATTCGCCGAGATGCTCGCCCTCGCCGGGTCACTCACCACCTTCTCGCAAAGCCTGCACCCCCGCGACCTCCCCGTCTACGACCACGACCATCCCGCTGGCTGCTTCGCCGATCTCGACGAAAAGCTCCGGTTGCTGCTCGACACTGTCGTCCCCAAGAGCTACGTCTCTTTGGTGATGAAGCAGGTGCAAACTTCGGTCTACGCCGCTGCCCTGGCCGACGAACGTTACTTCCACAACACCCGCCTCTACCTAGCCATTCGCGCCGACATGGACCACGGCGAACTAATTGCCCGCGCCCCCGCCCTGGTGAAAGTCGCCTCGAACAATCAAATCGAAAAGCTCATCCGCCAAGCCGTCTCCGGCATCGGCATGACCCACGTCGGCCGCCCGCCGGCCAACTTACCCATCAAACTCGACTACGAGTACTTCCAGTTACAACTCGCCGGCCCTTACTGGGACTCGGTGGTGCGCTCCCGCAACATTGCCGCCTGGGTTCCGGTCGATTTTCCGAATGCCGAGCTCGAGTTAGTAATCTTGTTGCCGCAGGCGCAGTAAGCTCGATTAACCTAGCCTTCGCGAGGGCGGCTCTTCCAGGTCGCGCAATTCGATTTCGCAGGAGAGCAGGAATGATTCGAGTTCCGCAATCTTCTGCGACAGGCGCCTGGCTTGGGCCGCGATGTTATTCCTTTGCGACAGGTAGCGTAGGGAAGTATCCAGATCGTTTTCCACTAATTGGTCAAATGCCTTCCCCAGCGCTTCATTGTAAACAAATCCACTCTTCGCGATCTTGATGAATGCCTCAGTCTTCTTCCATTTGATGATATCCGCCAGGGTGGCGTGCAAGTCGGCGCTGTATTCGGCGGCCGTTTTCACGACGCCCTCCGTATCGCCATTCAAAGCGCCCTTAATAATCTCCACCTTGACGACCGTGGACTTCGTCAGCACTTCATAGCTCTTGTTCTTGGTAACTAGACCCACGCCTTCTTTTGCCACGGTAGCACCCGTCTTCACCCAATCCTGTTTCGCCCCCGCCATGGTGTTACCCAGAGCTTCCGCCACCGGCGTAGCCGTTCCGTATAGCTTTTCAATGTATTCGGCCTTCTCGCTGACCGTTTTCGGCAAGACGACTTTGCTAAGTGCGGCGGCCATGCCGATAAAGGCATCACAAGTGGCCTTGGTAAAGAGGGTGACGGCTTGTGCTCGATTTACAACGTGGTCCCAGCGACGCTGGCCTTCGAGTTCGCGGATCACCGTGTCCAGACTGGCGCGGAGCTGTTGCAGTGCCACCACCTTTTGATGCGCGGCGGCCATGCCATGCAGCGTGCAAACCCGGCGGGCGTCAGCGTCCCGGATATGGCTGGCGGCATGGGGTTTGACGAATTTAGCTTTCTTGTCCGATCCCATAATGGATCAATTATAGTTACGCGGCGGGAAAATGCAACCACCATGTCGGCTCGGCGAGAAGGCTACCAGCGTTCCACGACTCGCCTTGGCGGCACAAACGGCAGATAATACTGGGTCTTCTCGCCCTGAAAAAGCTCGTCCGGCTTCGCCCCATGTTTGGGCATCGGTAGACCCCAGGCCGCGATCGCCGGGATTTCCGAACCAAGGCCTAGGTTCAACTGCGCCATCCGGTCACACTGGCCAAAGTCGAAACTAACGGCCAGCCGGTCGCGTAACCAAGCGATCGTCTGCTTCCGGTCCCGGCCGGCTTCGGCCAACACGAGCAACTCCTTCGAAAACCACCATGGTCGAATCAGATTGCCTTGTTTCGTCGACCATAGCCGGTACAGAATATCCGGCCCCTCGAGCACAATCGCCTTGGCCCGCCGCTCTCGCAGCGACTTCTTGGACTCCACCTCTTGACGAATCCGCGCCGCCCGCGCCAATGCCCCCTGCACCAGCCGCTCCTGAATCTTCTTCGGCGCTCTGGTTAAATCCTTGGGTAAGCGATCCAATACTTCGATTCGCGCGCCGCGTTCCATGCCGCTCTCACGCCGCTGGAATCCCGCTTCCTGAAACATTGCCACGTAATCAGGCACCTCAGCCAAGGTGTGAAATACCTGCTTGCTCAGCAGATCCGCCAGGTCTTGTTCCACCGTCAACCACATTCCGCAGCCCTCCCGGATGTTCATTGCAACACGCGTGCGTGAAAAAGTCGAGCCGCCCCAGCCCCAGGCCGTATAATCGAAGGGACCCGCCGGAGCCGCTATGCCCATCCCATCCCTGCGAGTAACCGCCGACCTTCCCGAGGGGCGGATCGAACGGCAGTTCTCCGCCGGCTTCCGCATCGGCCGCCTCGACGAATGCGACATCGCCATTAAAGACTCCTTCGTCAGCCGCTACCACGTCGAAGTGTTCCCCGAGGCCGACCAGTGGCACTATCGCGATCTCGGCAGTGCCAATGGCATTTTCCTGAATGACCAACGCGCCGACTCCGGCCTGATCGCTAACGCCACCCGCCTCCGCCTCGGCTCCGGTGGACCCTTCCTCACCTTCGAAACTGTTGCCGCCACTCCGCCCAGGGACCTTGACGCCTACCT
>JAYVUQ010000737.1:0-8243 GCA_043787785.1 Bryobacteraceae bacterium | reverse complement strand
GGAACTCATGATCCCAAGTTGATCTCTTACCCTCATGGCAATCTTTGGCGAGAGCTTGACCGATCGTCTCGTACGTTCCTAGATCTAGCCTGAGTCTTTCGGGTTCGTCTTTCGAGCCCAGAATGAAGACGCGGTCTTTCACATCATCATCGATTTTTTCCCAAACCTGATCAGCGCGTTTCTGCCCTTGGCCGTCAAAGTCGACCAGGAGAATAACAAAACCTAGTGGATTGCCTCGAAGGCGGGGTACGTAATCGGACTGGAATTGATCGACCATCTTTGACCAGCCTTTTGAAGTTGGCACCGGTTTGACGCACCGGGGGCATATAGCCTGATTGGTCAAGAAGCCATTCAGGATTTGCCGATTCGCGTCGTCTTCAGCCAAGACGTAGACATGACTTTTTTGAACGCTCATGATTCCAGGTCACCGTGGAGCAGCGAGGCGATGAGATCTCCGGTATGAGGAATGTCGCTCAAGGCCCGAATAGTGGGCGGTTCCAAATGACTCCTTCGTGCGATAAGGAAAGTATTCTCATCTGAGAAGCGGCGAATCGCTTCGGGGTTGTGCGACGTGGTGAGCAATTGGCCGGTGGATTGAAATTCTCTCCGAAGTGCTGTAAGAAATTGGCCAACCTCAGATAAGCCGAGATAATTATCTGGTTCATCCCAAAAGCAGAACAACGGCCCATATGCGTTATTAGCTGCCAAGACTAAGGCGCACAGCATGAAGCATTTTTCTCCATCAGATAGTTCTTCTAGCGGCAAAATAAGGCTGCCTATTTCGGTAGAGAATTGAACAACCATGCTGCGCGTTTCCGTACCCACAGTTGGGTTCTTGATGTCCTTGAAATCCGGCATCACCTCCCGGAGATACTGATCAATCTTGCCGTATGCGGCGGGCGCATGAGCCAAAACTCCAGAGAACCAAGACCCAAAATCGCTGCCATCTTTGGCAGGCTCCAGCGTTTCACCACTGGAGTCACCCTTCATCAGACTTGGTAACGGTCGAAGAATGAGCATACGGGAGAGCCATTGCTTAAAGAGGGACAAAGGGCCAACGGGAGCTTGATCTTGAATGATGGGTAAGGCGACGAGATGCCAGTCAATCACAAAGTTCGCATTCGTCCTTGCCAGTTGCACATTTGCAAGTTTACGCGAGTAGACGACGTTACCATCCCAAGTCAGCGTTTCTTCCAAGACCCGAAGTTCTTTGAATGAACTAGGAAACTCGAGAGCCAACGAATATGCGTAGATGCTGTCGGCTATCTCAACTTCTATTTCAAAACGAAGTGGCACCTCGGCACGACCGCGAGTAAGATCTTTTGGTGAGACCAAATCTTTGACCCGGTTGGTGCCGCGCGCAACCTTCTGAAAAATCTCCAACGCCAATCCAACGGTCGATTTGCCCGAACCATTCTTGCCGATCAACAATGCTGAGGGATGCTGGCCGAGGGATAGCTCGAAATTCTCTAAGCACCTGAAATTATGGACATACAAGCGACGTAGCACAACAAGATGATAGCGCTTTCCGCTGGCATGCTAGCCGTTGAGGGCGTCGATGAGACTGTGAATTGAGCGGTTCAGGTCGGCATCGCGCTGGCGTAAGGACTCGATCTTTTGGACGGAGTGCAGGACGGTGGTGTGGTGCTTGCCGCCGAAGGCGCGGCCGATTTCGGGTAGGGAAGCGTTGGTGAGTTCCTTAGTGATGTACATGGCGATTTGCCGGGGGTAGGCGATTTTGCGCTCGTTGGACTTCATTTTCAGCTGGGAGGGCTGCAGGGTGTGGCGCTCGGCGACGGCGCGGATGATGGAGTCGATGGTGATGCGCTTTTCGGGACCGGTGGCCAGGTGCTTGAGGGCGTGCTGGGCCATCTCCATGGTGATGGGGGCGCGCGTCACAGAGGAGTAAGCGATCAGCTTGATGAGAGCACCTTCGAGCTCGCGGATGTTGCTTTTGGTCTTGGTGGCGATGAAGATGCGGACGTCTTCGGGCAGGTGAACGCCGACGGCTTCGGCCTTCTTGTCGAGGATGGCCATTTTGGTTTCGAGGTCCGGCGGCTGGACGTCGACCATGAGTCCCCATTCAAAGCGGGAACGTAAGCGCTCGACGAGCCCGGGAGTATTTTTGGGCGGCGAATCGGAGCTGAGGATGATTTGCTTCTGGTGATCGAAGAGCTCGTTGAAGGTGTGGAAGAACTCTTCCTGGGTGCGTTCTTTGCCGGCCAGGATTTGGATGTCATCCACCATGAGGACGTCGGCGGTGCGGTAATGGGCATGGAACTGCGACATGCGGTCCAGCTTGATGCAGTTGATCATCTGGTTCATGAAGCGCTCGGAGGTGGTGTAGATGAGGCGCAGGGAGCCGTAGCTGTCGAGGAGCTGGCGGCCGATGGCGTGCATCAGGTGGGTTTTGCCCATGCCGACGCCGCCGTAAATGAAGAGCGGGTTGTAAGAGTTTGAGGGCGTGGTGGCGACGGCTTTGGCGGCGGCGTGGGCGAACTGGTTGCAACTGCCCACGACAAAGGTATCGAAGGTGAACTTGGAATTTAAGTGAATGGTGGGGGCGGAGAAGAGCGCTTCGAGCGAGCCCTCGTTGTGGGGGAGACTTTCGGAAACCGCATTGGGCGCATTGGGATTGGTCTGGCCGGGATGGTAAAGGATGCGGCGAAAAGGCAGGCCAGCGTCGCGGACGACGCTCCAAATAGAGTCGGAATACTCTTTTTCGATCCACTCGGCGGTTTCGGCATTCGGCACCCGGACCAGCAGGACATCGCCGTCAACCATCTCCTGAGTGGTGGGTTGGATCCAGTTCTGGAATCCTTCCGTGCTCAGTTGCAGCGATAAAGCTTGCTTGATTTGGTCCCAGACGTTCATTTCAGCTAAAAAATTCCTAAACTATTGAAGCGACGATCCCCACATTATCTCCGGCGGAGCCCCAAATCCAGATAGACAAAGTATACCCACAGTTTTTCCACACACTGTGGAAAAATCGACATGAGACGGCTCTATTTGTGGGAAGTGCTACCAGCAGAATCGTTGGGGAAGGGGATCATCGACTTGCTTATCTCAGCACTTCAACGGCTTCCATACTGTCCTGCGATTGTTGAGTCTAGCATAAATCCAGGGATGCAAGCGAGAACCGCAGGAAAATTTAAATCTAATAAAATCAATCACTTGGATAATCTATTTATATAGTAATTTTAGTAACGGTTGGTATTTTCGTGCCCCGGGATTGATGTGCCCGAGCGTAATCCACAGCGAATCCAACTACTTCGGGCCACGACCCGGTAGAATGGGTATCCACAGCCCTATGCCCTCGACTGAAGCCCAGGTCCGAATGACGACTACCGTGTCGATCATTGTCCCGACTTGGGAGCGGAAAGACCTTGTCCTGCGGCTGCTGCACCTGCTGGAGAGCCAGACCCGCCCTCCGGATGAGGTGATTGTGGTGGACAATGGATCGACCGACGGGACAGCCGAAGCAATTGGGCACCGAGCGACCGTCATCCGCCTTACAGAGAACCGTGGCTTCGCTCACGCAGTGAATCTGGGGATCCGTGCCGCCCGTGGGGAGTGGGTAGGAATTCTCAACAACGATGTTGAACCGGGGGCGGACTGGTTGAATTTACTACTTAAATCAAAATCAAATTTCGTCACCGGGAAAACATTGAATTATGATCAAGTTGAAATATTAGATGGTACCTATGACCTGCTGTCGCAGGTGATGATGCCATGGCGGGCGGGAAATGGGCGGGCGGACCAGCCGCTCTTCAACTATCATAATAGAATACAATTCGCCTCTTGGACGGCCGTGCTGTACCGGCGGGAAGTCTTTGAGCGGGTGGGCCTACTGGACGAGGCTTTTGGCTCCTATTATGAGGACGTCGATTTCGGTTTACGCTGCGCGGCGGCTGGGATTGAGGGCGAATATCAGCCAGAGGCCGTGGTGCTGCATCTGGGTAGCGCGACACTGGGGGCGTGGCGCCCAGCTACAGTGAGGCTGCTGACACGGAATCATCGACTGTTGATTCAAAAGCACTTGGGCCAATGGATGGATTGGCGAACAAAGTGCAGGCTGGTAGTCTCGCGGATCTTATGGGCGATGCTGGCGGCCCGGCACGGACAGTGGCGAGCGTGGTGGGCCGCAAGCCGGGAGCTGTTGCCGGCAACCCAGGAGTGCTCGGAGCCGCCGGTGCGGTTACAACGGATCTTGCGCGAGAGTGAACGGGAGCTTTACCGGCTCCAGAAGGAGTCAGGCTTTGACTGGTATTGGCGCATATACTTCAGCCTGTTCTCCCCTCCTGAATGAAGGGCTACCAAATGAAGGGCCTCGCAATGAAGGTGGCCGTCGTCATTGTTACGCACAACTCGGAGGAAGAGATCGAAGGCTGCGTGGCCGCCTGCCGTCTGGAAGGGTCGACGACTGTGGTGGTCGACAACGCCTCGACGGACGGATCGGCAAAATTCGCCACCATCGCCAATGGCCAGAACCTGGGTTTTGCCGGTGCCGTGAACCAAGGCATTCGCGCGACAACCGAACCGTTGGTGCTGATTCTGAATCCGGACTGCCGTCTCGAGGGTGGTCTTGAAGCGATGACGGCACTTTTTGACGATCCGAAAGTGGGGGCGGCGGGAGGCTTGCTGGTAGGAGCCGATGGGCGACCTCAGATTGGGTTTGCCGTGCGGCGATTCCCCACGCTCGCCAGCCAGGTCTTCGAGATGGCCGGGCTAAACCGTATTTGGCCCAACAATCCCCACAATCGGGGGTATCGGTGCCTCGATATTGACCTCGGGCAGGAACAGGACGTCGACCAGCCTGCCGGGGCGTTTCTGATGGTGCGGCGGGCCGCCTGGGAGCAGTTAGGCGGTTTTGACGAGAATTTCTACCCTGTTTGGTTTGAAGATGTCGATTATTGCTACCGGCTGCGGCAGGCCGGATGGCGAATCCGGTTCACACCGCTGGCACGGGCTACCCACCGTGGGGGGCACTCGGTCAACAAATTATCGTGGGAATGCAAGCAGATGCACTGGTATGGTAGTCTGCTAAGGTACGGGAAAAAGCACTGGGGTGGACGCGGCGAGCGCCGGGTTGCGTTAGCACTGCTTCTGGTGGCCATACCGCGAGGGGTGTTCGGGATGTTTAGCCAAATGAGCCCGAAGCCACTAATGGTCTATGGAAAACTAGCCGTCCAGGCATTTGGTATCCTACGGGGACGCCGCCGGATCGAGCGGAGTGGCAGAACGTCATAGGGATTCATGATTCATAACGGCCTAGTCTCGGTCACTATCGTGACCTATAACAGTGGACGATTTATTAAGCGATGTCTTGAGTCAGTATTGGCCCAAAAGTTTCCGCTGAAAGAAATCGTAATCGTGGACAATGCATCCACAGACGGTACGGTGGATATTCTTGACCAATTCGATGATCAGGATAGATTCAAAGATGTTCGTATTTACTACAATGATGCGAATATTGGTTTCGCCGCCGCTCAAAACCAGGCGATCCAACTTTCGAACGGCGAGTGGATCCTTACCCTGAACCCCGACGTTCTCTTGCTGCCGAATTTCCTGCAAGCTCTGGTCGATGCGGGTAACCGCGACCCCAAGATTGGCACCGTCTGCGGCAAGTTGCTCGCGATGAGCGCCACGTTCGACCTGCCCGAAACCCCGATCGTCGATTCTACCGGTATTTACTTTAACCCCATGCTGCGCCATTTGGATCGCGGTAGCCAGGAAGTGGATAACGGCGAATATATGAACTACGAGTACGTCTTCGGCGCTACCGCCGCGGCTGCGCTCTATCGCCGCGAGATGATCGACGATGTTTCGGTGCCGGCGGGTGCAGAAGCCAATGGGCCCGGCGAGTTCTTCGACCCGGACTTTTTTGTTTACCGCGAAGACGCCGACGTCGCTTGGCGCGCTCAATTATTGGGCTGGAAGTGTCTTTACACGCCCTATGCCCGCGGCTACCACGTGCGGGCCGTCCTGCCGATGAACCGGCACGCGCTGCCCGCCGTCATCAACATGCACTCGGTGAAGAACCGCTTTCTGATGCGCATCAAAAACATCAGCCCGGACCTGTACCGGCAGCACTGGTTTGCGATCACCTCGCGCGACTTTGTCGTTCTTGGCGCTTGCCTGGTGCGGGAGCACTCCTCGTTGCGGGCCTTCTGGCTGGTGGCCAAAAACTGGAGCCGCCTGATGCAGAAGCGCCGTTGGATTATGCAACATAAGCGCGTCACGGATGCCTACATGTCGGCCTGGTTTCACTTCCAGCCGCAAGCGCTGCCGGCGACTAAGCAAACCGTGCGGGGCGCCAAGCAACTCGCGGCCCGCGCTGTCCGCGGCTAGATGCACATTGCCATTGTCGGTACGCGGGGCATTCCTGGCCGGTATGGGGGCTTTGAGACCTTTGCCGATGAACTCGCCAGACGGCTGGTGCAGCGGGGCCATCGGGTATCGGTTTATTGCCGCGAACGGCACACGGAGCCCACTTACTTAGGCTCCGAACTGCGTTACTTACCCACGATCCGGCATAAGTACCTGGATACAATCGCCCACACCGGTTTTTCCACTGTCCACTTACTCTTTCACCCGGTGGATGTGGCGCTCTATTGCAATGCCGCCAACGCCATCTTCTGCTGGCTGCCGCGACTTTTCGGTATGCCGGTGGCCCTGAATGTCGATGGCCTCGAACGGCACCGGAAGAAATGGAACTGGGCGGCGAAGGCATGGTACCGGGTATCCGAGTGGCTGGCGACCTTTTGCCCGACGGCGATTGTCACCGATGCGCAGGCCATCGAGAAATACTACCGCGACCAATATGATTGCGCGTCGACGATGATTCCCTATGGGGCGGAACCGCAGCGACTGGAGAGTTGGGTGGTCTTGCCGACGCTGGGCTTAGAACGGGATCTTTACTTCCTGTATGTGACGCGATTTGAGCCCGAGAATAACCCACTTTTGGTGCGGGAAGCCTTTGAGACGCTCGAGACCTCGCTCAAGTTGGCTTTGATTGGGGATGCGCCCTACGCGGCGGACTACATCGCGCGGATTCGCGCTACGAAGGATCCGCGAGTGGTGATCCCAGGCTATGTCTTTGGCGATGGCTATGGCGAATTGCAGTCGCACTGCTATGCCTATGTGCATGCGACAGAGGTGGGGGGCACGCATCCGGCACTGATTGAGGCGATGGGCCGGGGCGCGCTGATTCTCTATTTGGAGACGGCGGAAAACAGCGAGGTGGCGGGCGGGGTGGGCTTGCCGTTCACGGTGATGACGTTGCCGGCTGTTCTGCAACGGGCGCTCGACATGTCGGCCGAAGAGCGGGGGGACTGGCAGCGGCGGGCGATGGCCCGGGTGAGAGAGCGCTACTCATGGGCGGCGGTGACGGACCAATATGAGGCGTTGTTTGGGCGTTTGCACCCGTAGATTAGCGCATCGCGTGAGGGACTGTGAGCGGTAGGGCGCATTCTCACCCACTTCCGCTGACACGGCGTGAACTACCGTCCGGTCCGGCACTCGCCAAGTGAAAATGGGCCTACTGGATGGGTCCACAAAATGTATCCGATCCGGCCTCCGAACGAGGGGTGGGGCACATTCGTAACGCTGACGAGGCGGGTTAGTCGACCAGGTCTTTGGCTTTCGCCGCGGCGGCGCTGGCCAGGTCGCCAGCCTTATCCATTGCCGTATGGCCGGCGTCGGATAAAGTCCCTCCCAAAGCGGAGGCCTTCTCTCTTGCCGCGCTGGCCAGGTCTTCAGCCTTGTCTGCGGCGGCTTTGGCGAAATCGCCAGCCTTGTCCATCGCCGTATGGCTGGCGTCAGACAGGGTTTCGCCTAAGGCGGAGGCCTTCTCTCCCGCCGCGATGGCCAAGTCTTCGGCCTTGTCAGCCGCGGCTTTGGCGAAATCGCCAGCCTTGCCAGCGGCGTCCGCGGCCATCTCTTTTGCTTTATTCAAAAAGTCCATGCTTTACCCTACTCGCTTTCCAGCCAAGAATATACCAATCCACCGTTGAGGTGCCGAACACGTCACATTTTTGAGCGGCGGCTACCCGGCCCCGTTCCAAAATCGCACGTCCAGCATCTTGCAGATTGGCCCGTTTTGTGTATCTATCGGGTAAGCCCTATACGCCTTTCAACGAAGTACTCTCTCGCTCGCAGAATCGCGGCATTTTTGACCTGACCCGCGTGAACGATCTGCGTGCCCCGGACTATCTGCGGCTCGATCTGCGAGTGGGCAAGAC
>JAYVUQ010000736.1:0-7329 GCA_043787785.1 Bryobacteraceae bacterium | reverse complement strand
GTTTCTCCCGACCGATGGTGAAGGTTTGGTGCAGTTGTCGCCACATGAACGGGGGTACGAGAGTGGAGGCAGGGAAGTTCCGGTGAATTTGGGCTAGGCAGCGCGCCAGCCGGCGTTGAGCTTGGAGTGGAGCTCGCGGCGGGCTTTGGCGTAGTCGGGCTGATCGACGAGGTTGGTGGTCTCGAGAGGATCGGAGGTGTAGTCGTAGAGTTCGTAGGCGCGGAAGGTTTTGGCGGGGTCCATGGCGCGCCAGTTGGTGTAGCGGTAGCGGTCGGTGCGGATGGTGTAGCCCATGACGGTGCCGACGCCCTCGAGGGTGCGGGGGAACTGGCTGAAAGCGGCGGACTTGACCTTGCGGGCGGGATCTTCGAGGACGGGCGCGAAGCTGCGGCCTTCAAGATCCTTGGGGAGCGTGAGGCCGGCGAGTTGGCCGAGGGTAGGGTAGAGGTCGACGAGTTCGGTGAGCGAATCGGTACGGACGCCGCGCGACTTCTGGGAAGGGGTGGAAACGATAAGCGGAGTGCGGACGGCCTTTTCGAAGTTGGAGTGCTTGTGCCAGAGGCCGTGGTTGCCGAGTTGCCAGCCGACGTCACCGACCAGGACGACGATGGTCTGGTCGCGGAGGCCGATGCGGTCGAGCGCGCGGAGCACTCTGCCGATTTGGGCGTCGACGAAACTGATGCCGGCGTAGTAGGCGCGGATGAGTTCGAGGGCCTTGGCCTCGGGGATGGGGCCCTCTTCGGGAATATCCTTATAACTGCGGAGGACTTGGTTCGAGTGCAGGGCGATGGGCGGCACCTTGGAAGGTGGGGGCGTGTAGTCGGGAATTTCGATCTTTTTCTTGGCATAAAGGTCGAAGTAGCGCTTGGGCACGACGAGGGGCAGGTGCGGCTTTTGGAAGCCGATGGCGAGGAAAAAAGGCTGGTCTTTCAGGGTTTGGAGAGCTTGAATGGCGGTCTTGGCGGTGAGACCGTCAGGCAGGGCGTCGTCGGCAACGTCGCGGGCTTCCCAACTGGGGCCGAGTTCGGCGCGGGAATGGCGGATGAGGGCATTCTTCCAGCTGCGCGCCTCGAGGTTGGCCCAGAACTTGCGTTGGCGCTCGGCATTGGCAGGGGTGTTCCAAGCGGTGGCCCCGAGCGGGGTGGGGGGGAACCACGCGGGGATACTCCAGGAAGGGACGTCGTTCAAGCCATTGTGGTACGTGCGGCCGAAGCTGGTGGTGACGTAGCCGGCTTGCTTGAAGCATTGGGGCAGGGTGAGGACATCGGGCAGGTGCTTACGGAAGTGGGTTTGGCTGTCGTAGATGCGGGTGGTATCGGGGCGGCGGCCGGTGAGGTAAGAACTGCGGGACTGGCTGGCGCTGGCGAACTGGCAATAGGCGCGGTTGAAGATGGTGGCGCGGGCGGCGAAGGCGTCAATGTTCGGAGCATGGACGAGCGAGTTGCCATAGCAACCGAGGTCCGGCCGGAGGTCAGAGACGGTGATGAAGAGGACGTTTAGTCGCGGCGTCGCCGAATGGGCTAAGGAGGCCGCGAGAGAAGCGCCAAGGAGTTGGCGGCGGTGCATGTCTTTAGTTTAGTCTCCGGTGGCCTTGGCGAGGGCGGCGAGTGGATCAGCGGCGGTCTTCTGCTTGTTGGGCAGCATCAGAATGGCGATGGCGCCGATGGCGGAAAGCAGGAAGACAAACTTCAAGGCGTTGGGGTAGCCGCCTTGTTCCTGCATTTTGGAGACGATCCAAGGGAACCAGGTTTGCCCGATGGTGTCAGTGGGGAGGATGATGGCCATGACGCGGGCGAGCGAATTGACGCCGAACTTTTCAGCGGCCATGAGCGGGATCAACATATAGTCAGCACCCATGCCGAAGCCGAACAGGATGGCAAAGACGTAGACGATTTCAGGGCTCTCTGGGGTGACGGCGGTGACAAAGGGAATGGTGCAGGCGACCAGCAGGTAGGTGACCGACATGACGACTTTTTTGGAGTAGCGGTCAGCGAGGTAACCCATGACAATGCGCCCGGCGATGGAGGAGAACAGGATCAGCAGGAGGGTGTTGCTGAAGAGGGTGTCGAGGACTTTGGCGTCGCGGAAGCCCTGGTCCTGGAAGATGAACTTCATGTGCTGGTTGATGGAGCCGATGGAGCCGATGGAGCAGGCGCTGCCGACCAGCAGGAGCCAGAACGAGGGATTGCGGATGATGGTGTCCCAACTGGCGGGTTGTTGCTTGGTTTCGGCGTGGGCATGGTCAGCGCCGTCGGGGAAGAGGCCCATATCGCTGGGCTTGTCCTTCACCAGGAAGAAGGCGAGGGGCCAGATGAGGAGCAGCATGCCACCGATGATCAAGAGGGCGGTTTGGAAGCCGAAAGCCTCGGTGAGCGGTTGCGCGATGTACTTGGACGAAATACCACCGAAGACGCCGACGCCCAGGTAGACCACGGCCATGGCTTTGCCGCGTTGATTTTTGAACCAATTGGCGGTGAGGACCTGATGGGCGATGGGTCCGGAGAAGATGTAGCCCACCATGTAGAGCACCCAGAGAGCCTTATAAATCAGGAGGGAGGAACCCATGGTGCCGAAGCCGAGGAAGGCGAGCGCGGTGCAGGTGGAGCCGATGAGCAGCATGGCCCTTGGCTGAAAGCGATGCACCAGGAGGGGGCCCACCCAGAGCGTGACGAGCGCGGCGATGGGGAAGCCGAGGGTGATGTCGGAACGCGACCAGCCGAAGGCTTTGGTGTAGTAGGTGTAGAAGAATGGCATCCCGTAGTAGGGGATTCCCACGGCTAGGCCGAAGGTAAAAAAGGCGTAGATGGTGATCCACCAGCCGTGGAAGAGGGGCTTTTCTTGCGGCATATCGATCTCACATTATGTCATGGACCTTGCGGCTTGGGATGAGGTGGTTGGTCCTTGGGTACTGGTCCGGATTCGGGCGGCGGCCACAAATTGCGATATCCTGTAAAACAGTTAATTCAGAGGTCACTTAATCATGAAAAATCTCGCCTTGTTGTTGCTTCTCGTCTGGATGCCCACTTTGGCATCGGCCCAAGTGCTGTACGGCACGCTGGTCGGCAACGTGACGGACCAAACCGGCGCGCCCATTCCTAGTGCCAAGGTGGAAGCGCTGAATACGCTTACGGGCCAACTAAAGTCGGCCGCCACCGACGACCGTGGCGCTTATTTCTTCAACGATCTCCAAACCGGCACCTATAAGGTGACGATCGCTTCGCCCGCTTTCGGCAAGATGCAGCAAGACAATCTGCGCGTCAACGCCAATACGACGGTTCGTTTCGATGCCGCCATGAGCGTGGCCGGGGTGAATGAAAGTGTCACCGTGGCGGACAACGCCTCGGTGCTCAAGACTGACAAGGCCGACGTGAGCGCGCAGCTCTCGCGCCAACAAGTGACGGAACTGCCCATCGGCGCTGGCCGCAACTTCCAAAACCTGTACCGCACTATCCCCGGCTTCTCGCCGCCCGCGGATGCCCACTCCGATGCCGGCAACCCCCAGCGCTCCCTGATCTCGAACGTCAACGGCGTCTCCTATTCGAACAGCAACACCAAGCTGGATGGCGCGGTGATCAGCTACCCGTGGCTGCCCCACATTACCGCTTACATCCCGCCGGCTGAGGCTATCGAAACCGTGAACATCGTCACCAATGCGTACGATGCCGAGCAAGGTATGGCCGGCGGCGCGGTGGTGAACGTCCAGATCAAGAGCGGCACCAACGACTTCCACGGCAGCGGCCACATCTTTCACACCAACAGCAAAATGAAGGCCCGCCCCTTCTTCTTCTTTGAGAATCGTTTGCCCAAGAACATCCTGAACCAATGGGGCGGCACCTTCGGCGGACCCATCGTGAAGAACAAGCTCTTCTTCTTCGCTAACTGGGAACGCACCACCCGCCGCCAATATGCTTTTGCCTTCCGCACAGTGCCTACCGACGCCCTGAAAGCTGGCGACTTCAGCGGGACCGGCGTGACCGTCCACGACCCCACCAGCGTCGCGCCGAGCGCCAACGGCGTGGGGCGTCTGCCTTTCCCCAATAACCGGATTCCAGTGAGCAGCTTCGACCCCGCCTCGCGCACCCTGCTCGGCCTGGTGCCCGCGCCCAACCAATCGCTGACGATCAATAATAATTACCTCGCCACCGGCACTTATGCCTTTAATCGCGACAATGCCGACTTTAAGGTGAACTACAACGCCACCGAAAAGGCCAGCATGTTCGTCCGCTACAGCTATTCGCCCAGCAATATCTTCGACCCGCCCAGCCTCGGGGCGGTCGGTGGCGATGCCCTCAACGGCGGCCAGCCAGGCACGGCGCCTGGCCTCATCCAGACGGCCTCGGTGGGCGGTACTTACACCTTGAGTGCTCGCCTGCTGTTCGACGGCAACATCGGCTTCACCCGCCAACGGCTGGGTGCGCAGAACGTCGATATCGACAAGAACTACGGTTTGGATGACCTGAAGATTCCCGGCACCAATGGGGCGGAGCGTCTGCAGGGAGGCTATCCCCGGTTCAACATCTCCGGCTTCTCCGCGCTGGGCAATCCCAACGTTTCGAATCCGTTTCTCTTTCGCGACCACCAGTACACGGTTACGGCCAATCTAGGCTATGTTCGCGGTGCGCACTCATTCCGCTTCGGTTACGACTACCAGTATCTGACGATCAACCATTTCCAGCCGCAGGCCGCCTTCGGTCCTCGTGGTGGCTTTAACTTCACCGGCGGACTCACCGCCTTGAACGGCGGCGCCGCCCCGAACCTCTATAACGGCTTCGCCGATTTCACTTTGGGGATTGCCCAGGCGCTCGGCAAGGACGTCCAGTATCTGAATCCCGCCACCGTCCGCATGCCCTCCCACGGCTTCTATGCTCGTGACCAGTGGCAGGTGAACCGCAAGCTGACCGTCAACTACGGCGTCCGCTACGAAATCTATCCCTTCGGCAAACGTGACCATACCGGCTTCGGCCGCTATGACGTCGCCACGGACCGGGTGATCGTCGGCGGCCTGGGCGGCAATCCCACCAACAGCGGCGTCGACGTCGGCAAAGGTCAGTGGGCGCCCCGGTTGGGTGTCTCCTACCGCCTCAACGACAAAACTGTCATCCGCGCAGGTTTCGGCCTCAGCGTTGACCCCAACAGCTTCCGCCAGATGCGCGATGCCTACCCGGCGACGATCTCGTCGCAATTTAGCGGCGCTACCCCGTTCCAGGCAGCCGGCACCCTGCGCACCGGCATTCCCATCGTCCAAGGGCCCGACCTGAGTTCGCCCACCCTCATCCTTCCGCCCTCGCTCCAGACGACGACTTACCCGCTCAAGATCGACCGCGGCTACATCCGGAGCTACAACATCACCATCCAGCGCGAAGTGGGTGCCGGGGTGAACATCCAGGCCGGCTACGTCACGACGAAGTCGATCCGCCAGTTCAACAATCTCAATCTCAACTGGTCCCCCCCCGGCGGAGGCAATGCGGGCCGCCAACTCTTCGGCACCGTCGGCCGCATCGGCACCATCAACTTTTACACGCCCTTTAAGGACTCGAACTACGACTCGCTGCAGACCACCGTCGTCAAGCGCTTCGCCAGCAGCGCGTCGAACATCGGCGTCGCCTACACCTGGTCCAAAGCGATCAACTACGCCGACAACAGCGAAAGCAGCATCACCTGGAACCAGGTCTCCATCCACGAGCGCAATCGCGCCTTGGCCGGGTATGACCGGCCGCACAACGTGGCGGTCTACGGCAACTACGAAGTCCCCTTCGGCAGAGGCCAGAAGTATCTTACCTCCGGCCTCGGCGGCAAGCTGATGGGCGGCTGGCAGCTGAACGGCATTTTCACTGCCGCGAGCGGCACTCCCTTCACCGTTGGTTCTAACGGTGCTTCGCTGAACGCGGTTGGCAATGCGCAGACGGCGGATCAGGTGAAGTCGGTGGTGGACAAGCCCAAGGCGGTCGGTCGCGGCGTTAGCTGGTTCGACCCCACGGCTTTCGCCCCCATCACCAGCGTGCGGTACGGCTCCACGGGGCGGAACCTGCTCCGCGGGCCCGGTCGGTTGAACATGGACGCCAGCGTCTTCCGTAACTTCAAGTTGAAAGAGAAAGTCACCATGCAGTTCCGCTTCGAAGCTTTCAACGTCTCGAACACCCCTCAGTTTGGCGGCCCCGGTACTGACGCCTCCAGCCCCACCCGCAACGCCGACGGCTCCATTCGCGCGCTGAACAACTTCACTGAAGTCACCAGCGCGGTGAACGAGCGCCAACTCCGCTTCGCCTTCAAGTTCTTCTTCTAGAAGGCAGCAGCGGGAACGGATGACTTCGTCGGCCGCGAGCGCAGCTTACTTTGTGGTGCGAGACTCCGGCGGACCCAAATGCTTCCGGATGAATTGATACGCATACTCTCCGTGAATGCGATGGGGGCCGTCGAAGTAAGTAATTTCGGCTAAGTCCGGTACGCCGGCTTGGGCGTAATAACGCTTCGCTTTGGCGAATTCGTAGGCGACCCACTCGTCGATGCCGACACTGTCGGAGTGGCCTCGCTCGACCAGAAATGGCCGCGGGGCGATGAGGGCGGCCATTTCGGCGTGACCGAAATGGGGGCCCAGGTTCCAATCGAAGGCTTCGTATTCCTTGGTGAACATGAAGCTGAAGGTGTCTTCGATGCTCGTGAGCTTCCAGAGCCATTCGTTGAAGTTGCCGGAACAGATTACTACTTTGTAGCGCGGCTCAAGGGGCGGGACGCGCAAGGCAGTAACTCCGCCGTAACTGAGCCCGTAGTAACCGATGCGGCCGGCGTCGACGAAGGGCAGTTTTTCGAGCCAGTTGAGGGTCTGTTGATGTTGGGCGCGGATGAAGCTGAACAGAGAGAGACCTAAAGGATTGGCTTTGCGCTGTAAGTTGCGGAAGCGCTCGCCCAGGATGTAGGGATTCTGTGGGGAGTAAACGATGTAACCTTGCTCGACTAACTTGCGGGCGAATTCGTCGTAGACGATGCGGGTTTTCTCGGGCAGGATGGTGTCTTCGGGGCGGCCTTCGAGGCCGTGTTGAGTAACGATGAGCGCGCGGCGTTCGCCCGGGTTCATGCCGGCGGGGATAAGTAAGTGGCCGTAGGCTTCCACCGTGTCCGTTACAGGGATGCGGACCTCGTAGCCGGTGTAAGTCTTTTCGCTATAGCGCTGGCGGGTTTCGGCCTGTGCGGGAAGGAGCTTACCGGGGAGCTCGCCGAAGGTTTGTTTGAGCTGCTCGCGGGCCTGGGCTTTTGATTGGGCGGCGAACCAGGCGGGGCGTTGCCAGGTGGTTTCGCGGATGAGGCGCTGGGTGTATTGGATCCACTGAGAGA
>JAYVUQ010000735.1:0-4652 GCA_043787785.1 Bryobacteraceae bacterium | reverse complement strand
TCATCGAAGTCCATGAGACGCCAAGCCGCTTCCGGGCTTCAGTGTTGGCTCTTCACGCGAAGAATTGAAAGGCGGTTTCGAAATGAGGCATCCATGTCTCGCTTGGCTGGCTGCAGCCGCGGCATTGGCGGCGGCTAGCGTACCCATCTTGGCCCAAGCCCCATCGCCAACGGTGGCCAAGGCAGCCAAAGTTCGCACGATTCCGCGCACTCCTGACGGCCATCCGGATCTCGGGGGGACTTGGAGCAACGCCACGCTCACGCCCTTCGAACGACCCAAGGATCTGGCCGGGAAAGAATTCTTCACCGAACAAGAAGCCGCGGAGTTCACCAGGACGACGCTCGACCGGGCGAATCGGGACCGGCGCGGGGCAACCGCACAAGAAGACGTGGGCGGCGCATACAATGAGGTTTGGTTCGAGCGTGGAACGAAGATCGCATCCAACCTCCGCACGTCGATCGTGGTTGATCCCGCGGACGGAAGAGTGCCTTCCCTCACGGCGGAGGCAAGAGCGGCCGCCGCAGCCCGTGGGGCGATTCAGGCGCGCCCACCCGAGGGCCCCGAAGATTTCACTTTGCCAGTCCGTTGCATTCAGTGGGGAACTTCCGGACCCCCGATGGTTCCGGGCCCGTATAACAACAACTATCAAATCGTCCAGACCCGCGATTATCTCGCGATCAACGTGGAGATGATCCACGACACGCGCATCATCCCCTTGGACGGAAGAGCGCACCTCTCGCCAGCCATCCGACGATGGATGGGAGATCCGGTGGGACATTGGGAAGGCGACACGCTCGTCGTCGACACCACGAATTTTAACGACAAGACTCACTTTCGCGGATCCGGTCGAAACCTGCACGTCGTCGAGCGTTTCACGCGTACCAGCGCGGATACGATCGTCTACCGGTTCACGGTAGACGATCCGTCGGCGTTTACCAAACCGTGGACCGGGGAGATTATCATGAGCCCGGCGCCCGGGCTGCTCTACGAGTACGCTTGCCATGAGGGCAATTACTCCCTTACGAGTATGCTGGCCGGCGCTCGGGCCGGGGAGAAGGCTGACCCCGGGAAAGCTCCCTCAAAGTGAACCCGGGCCGTCCGAGTTCGGCCGGCCGCGGCGAAATGAAAATCGACCGTTCCCGGGAAGCAAGAAAGGTTGCAGGGCTTATGCGGATCTCCATGCAACTCGCGATGAAGGTGGTTGTCGCGGGCACCATTTTCCAGGCGGCGGCGATGCCCCTGGCAGGTCAAAGTGCGGCGTATCGGGCACCACGGACCAGTACCGGCAAGCCCGACCTGAACGGCATTTGGCAAACCCTGAATGAAGCAAACTACGATCTCGAGGGTCACAGTGCGCGGCCGGCCATGGCGGTGAGGCCAGGCCCTGACGGTCCCGTGCCCGCTGCGCCAGTGTTGGCTTTGGGTGCCGTCGGCGCCGTGCCTCCCAGCCTCGGAGTGGTGGAGGGCGGCGAGATCCCTTATCAACCAGAAGCGCTGCTCAAAAAACGTGAGAACCAGGAGAACTGGCTAAAACGCGATCCGGAAATCAAATGCTTCCTGCCCGGGGTGCCGCGCGCGACCTACATTCCTCAGCCGTTTCGAATTCTGCAAAGCGCGAGCCAGATCTTCATCGCCTATCAGTATGCTGGCGCTGCGCGCCATATCTATTTGAAGGATCCTGGCCCCGCTCCCGTGGATGCCTGGATGGGACAATCCGTCGGCCACTGGGAGGGAGAGACCCTGGTGGTGGACGTGACAGGTTTGAACGACCAAACCTGGTTTGACCGCGCGGGTAATTTTCACAGCGATGCGCTGCACGTCGTCGAACGCTACCTTCGGATCAGTCCGGATGTGATCTCCTACGAAGCGACGATTGAGGACACCAAGGTCTTTACCCGGCCGTGGAAAATCAGCATGCCGCTCTACAGACGCCAGGAAAAGAACGCCCAGCTCCTGGATTTCAAATGCGTGGAGTTTGTAGAAGAATTGATGTACGGCGAATTTCGGAAAAAACCACTCAGCCGTTAACAGCAGGTAAATAAGAACCTAAGGCAGACGAGCGCGGAGAAGGATCTCTCCTTTGCCGGGCAACAGTTTGCCCACAGTGGCAGAGTCCTAGTCCAGGGCGAAACCAAGCGCGGGAGTTGTTGATTTGACTGAGTTTTGGTCGCGATGTAAGGACCGCGCCAACGCGGCTCGGACGCCCGCCACTAATACCCCCTTGAACCATAGCAGGCGGCCAGAAGGTTTCTTGGAGATGTGGTTGATTCGATTGGGTAACTTTCCGGTGACCGGCTAACGCTTGAAAGTGTGCTGAGCATGGCAGCCGGCGCAGGAAACTTTGGCGATGACGGCGGGTTTCGCCGCGCAGGCGGCCGGCAAGGTGGTGTGGCAGCTCTGGCAGCGGGCGGCCATGGCGGCCAAGGGCGGTAGCGCGTGATTGCCGTGGCAAGTGGCGCAGTGGGCGCTTTTGTTGCCTGCCGCCAGCACTTGGGCGTGCTGGCTGGTCTGGTAGCCCTTTTGCTCTGCCACGTGGCAACCGCCGCACAGCACGGGGACTTGCTCCCGGGTCGCGACTTTGTCTGGCGCCGCGCCTCCGGCCGCCAGACGATGCTTTTCGCTCGAACCATGGCAGGCGTCGCAGCTGACTTGCTTAGCAAAATGTTTATGACTTTCGACGTCGCTGGCCGCCTCGCTATGACAGGGCTTGCACAGCTGATGAACCTGCGCACTCGCCACCAACGCCAGTAAGCTAAGCAGGCACCTCATGCCGAACGCTTCCGCACCAACCGGCGCGTGATGGTGCCCAGGTTGGGTTGGCCGGACAAGCCCATGGCGAGCTTCAGTTCCGCATTCAGCATCCACATCACGCGCTCGACGCCGGGCTGGCCAAAGGCGCCGAGTCCCCATAAGGGCGCGCGGCCGACCAGGACAGCCTTGGCACCCAAGGCCAGCGCTTTCAGGATGTCAGTGCCGCGCCGCAAGCCGCCGTCGACCAGCACCGGAATACGGCCGGCGACGGCTTCGACGACGTCGGGCAAGGCATCCAGCGTGCCGATCGCGCCATCAAGCTGCCGCCCGCCGTGGTTCGACACGCTGATGCCGGAAGCACCGCGCTGGACCGCCAGTTCGGCATCTTCAGGCGCCAGAATGCCTTTCAGAATAATTGGCAAGTTACTCGCACTGCGCACCCAGTCGATATAGTCCCAAGTGAGGCCCGGCGTGTGTGGCTGCCACATGGCGGCGCGCGCTGGATTGATGGGCTTGGGCACCGGCTCACCGGGCTTGGGCGCGCCAGTGCGCATCATGCCGTAGTCGAAGCGGTTGCGGTTATTGCGGTCGCGGTTGGACTGATAGGCGTTGTCGACAGTAAGCACGATGGCCTTGCCACCGCCGTCTTCGGTGCGTTTAGCGAAGTTGACGGCGGAGGCTTTGTCCGGCTGGCCGATACCGTTGATCCACCATTGCAGCGGCTTGCCGGCGTCGAGGATCTTTTTGGCACCGGTAGCCGAACAGAGCACGGTTTTGGAGTTCAAGGCAGCTTTGGCCACCACTTCTTCGGCGCCGGGCATGACGAGGTCTTTACCGCCGGTGGGCGAGATGATGATGGGGGACGCGAGTTTCTGGCCGAATAGTTCGAGGGACAAGTCGACGTTACTGACGTCAACCATAAAACGGGGCACGATGTCCCAATGGCCAATCGCTGCGACGTTGGCGCGCAAGGTACGTTCGTCTTCGACGCCACCGGCAATAAAGTCATAGGCGAGCCGGTGCAGCTTGCGCTTGGCGACTTCTTCAAACTCGTGAACGTTCACCGGCCCGGTGACATCTTCATCCATAACGTCCGCCCGCAGCAGCGGGGAAGCGGCCACATGCGCGGCAAAAAGGCTAAGGGCGTGGCGTCGATTCATACTTTTGCGATGATATCGCGGTTGCGGACGGCTTTCGGCAATGATACGCTTTTCGGATGACCCAGCGTTCCCGTATTTTACTCGCTACCGGCTTTCTAGCCGCTTTCACCGTATTCGCTGTCACTGAAGCCGAACTTAGCACGGCTATGAAGGCTACGCAAAAGTCCATGGGTGTGTTGAAGACCGGCAAGGTCGGCCCCGATGCCGAAGCTGCCGCGATGACCATCCAGAAGAACATGACCGATGGAGCCGCCTTCTTCAAGGAGCACAAGATGGCCGAGGCCGAAGAATGGTCATTGGCTTCCGCCAAGAGCGCCGGTGAACTCGCCGCCGCTGCCAAGGGCAACGACGAAGCCGCTGCCACCGCCGCCTTCCGTGGCGTCGCCACCAGTTGCAAAACCTGCCACACCGCTTATCGCGAGCAACTCGCCGAGGGCGGATACAAAGTGAAGATGGCCCACTAAGGCTGTCTGCAGCAAAGCACCCCGAAGAAAAGGACAAAGCCCCGCCGCCCGAAAGGGTTGCGGGGCTTTTGTCATTTTTTTCGCAAACGTCACGCGACAGGCCAGCGAACAATTGCGGTCACAGGCGTTGCCGATCTTTGCAATCAACCGGCGACGTCGACAAAGCCGATGCGTAGCCGCCCATTGGCGCCAGGTACCCGCAAATTGACGGCAGCGCCTGGAAGTGATCGTAAATCGACGGAAGAGCCCCAAAATCGCGAGGGGATATGGTACATTC
>JAYVUQ010000734.1:0-3735 GCA_043787785.1 Bryobacteraceae bacterium | reverse complement strand
GACGACCGTTTGCGACTCGCGGGCACGAGGGGCGTCGCCGAATATCAGGCTTCCACCGGGGTGACGTTGATGACTTATGACGCTCCGCAGCGCGTGATTACTCCATGGCCCGCGCCACAGTCGCTCTTTGTTGAGTTTCTGCGAGCCTTGTATTTGGGCGGCCCTGATCCGATCGCCTTGGCAGATATCTGGCGGATCAACGAAATTTGTTTGAAGACGCGCGATGCGGCTAATTCAAACCGGGTGATAAAGCTATAACTAATTCCGGCGGACGTTAACGTTGCGGACGTTGCCGTTGTTCATGTTCACCTGGCAATCATAAGAATATCTGTCACCACGGGAGCCACCGGCGCGCGCAGTGCCGGTAATCCGGTCGCGTCGGCCATTGTTATTGTTGGCGTTCATTTGGTCGAAGTTGAGGTTGGTGACACCGTAGTCGCGTTCCACCTGAGTCCGCACACCGTCCATGCAGGAGTTGAGAGCTTGGTCATAGCCGGAGCCGTTACCGTTGCGGGAATTGTTGTTAAAGAAACCGCCGCCCCGGTTGCCATCGCCATTGCCGTTGCCGTTATCACCCTGCCAAGTTACTTCGAAGGTATAACCTTCATCGCCGCCCTTAGAATCGCGAATATAGATGACGGCCTCGCCGCGCGGGTCATTGCGAGGATCGGACTGCAAGCGGACCTCGCCGCGGCCATCGATACCGTGAAAGCGAAAGTCAGAAAGATTACGGCCATTGCGCAACATCGACGAACATTCGCTGCCATCGTCACGGCTGGGCTGACCCGCCAGGGTGTCCACACGAATTTGTCCGTTGCCAATGCGCACGTTCACCGTATCGTCCACCATGATTCGGACGATGCATTTGCCGTTCGATGAATCTCCACCGGTGATGCGCGGATTGATCGATACGGTGCCTCTTTGGGCGGAAGCCAAGGCCACGCCCGATATCGCCAACATGCCCAGCGTCAAAATCTGTTTCATAAAATTATCCTCGGCCGGGTGGCATTTCTTGCAGTCTCCGGCTCATCCTCTCTTATTTAAGCAATTACTTGGCCACAAATCGAAATACTACTTTGCCATCCTTGGTTAGGAGAGCCAAGCGCTGCCCAGAACATTGATAACGCGTCACTTGGCCCAGTGCCTTCAAGACCGCCTCTTCCACCTCCGGTGGCGCGCAAGCCATCCGGGTAACGCCAAACATGCCGAACTTCAGCTCGCCATCGGCGGCTGCATAGGAGGCAAACAGACGATTGCAGCCCGAATTCCCGGTCACCTGGCCTTTAGCAAAGCGGAGTTCCGGAATCAAACGCAATCCGGCAGGCAACTGCTGCCCATTAAGCTCTTGCAATTTCCAATCGCGGTTTTCGAGTGGCGCATGGGCATTGGCGGCCAGCGCCATCCAGGCCAAGGGCACTATGATGAGCAGCTTCACGTTGAGTTAGATGGACGAGCGCGGCGGTAGGTTCCTTGGGAATTTCAGATATCGTGTCGATAGGTCAAGTGACGAAACCAACCCGGGAGTTGTTGATTCTATTGAGCGTGGGGTGAATGAACCGCACGTCTGCCGACCGTGGTCCCACCGGTTGGGACTATGGGAGTGTACCCCACCGCTGCGGTGGGCTAGTTACAGGGTAGCCGGTGGATCTTAGCGATTTGCCGCAAGTGGCTGATTGCAGATGGCAAGTTGCCTGTGACTGAGATGGGTAATTCAGTTTTACTCGATATGGGGACATCATCTTCAGATCGGAGTGGCGTAACGGAGAAAATGCGTTCGATGAGTTTGTTGCCTTTCGTCCATGGGCAACTGGAGAAACTGGCTTCGTCCTGCCTGCCATCAGCCCGGCGAGACCAGACGCTGCGGACATCGGCGCTGGTAAACGAAGCGTATCTGAAGCTGGTGGGGGCGGAAATTGACGGGGAGGAACGGGGGCCATTTCTTCACGGTGGCGGCCAAAGCGGCGGCCAAAGTGACGGATTCGGCTCGGCGTGAAATTCCCCGGGGCTTACTCGGCGGCGGTCAGCGATGACGCGCGTCCCCACCGCGATCTATTGGTTTTTGGTTGACCAAATTAACAGAAATGGCGTTACATTCCGGCGAATAACTGTACGCGCTCATTGACATTGTGCTCAAAAAAAAGACCATACTTCTCGCATGAATCTGACGCAAATTTGGTTCGGGCTGCTTCTAGTTTCCGGCGCCTTCGCTCAGACGAAAGCTCCTCCGCTGCCACCGGCTGAAACTTACGAAAGTAGCGTTGAAGGCATGGTGCTGTTTCCTTCCGCAGGGGATCGTTCGCCCGTCGCCTCCGTGAGAGCGATTCGGGTAAGGCCTACTTACTTCACCAGTAAGTCCGTCACCAGTTCCCTACGGGGAACCTTTCGGCTGGATAACTTACCGGCTGGGGAATATGTTCTGTGCGCTGGTTCCTCCAATCCGAAGTTCGCTGAATCTTGTTTCTGGTTCGATGGCCAACCCATCTTCAGCTTGGCGAGCGGCCAGAAACTCAGCGGCCAAACCGTCACTCTTTTGGCTGGTCGCATGGTGGAGGTTCGCCTCCGAGATCCCAGCCGCCTGCTTTCGCTAGAAGGCTCCGCGCCTCGCAGTCTCGTGCTGCAACTGCATGGGCCGCCCGGTACTGCCCCGCGAGGGTTGCGCGCCGTTCGTCCTGAGTCTGACGGGCAATCTTATCGCATAGTCGTTCCCGTCAAACAGCCCGGTTCTGTAGTCGTTAGCGCCACCGGGCTCGTCATCGGCGACGAAGGCGGCCGCGAATTGCCAGCGGTTGGTTTCTCCAAGGCGCTCGATTCCGCCGTCAGCGCCGCTCCGTTACAGCTCGAATTCCGCGTACTCCGGCTCGCCGCTGCCAGCCCAAAGCTCTAGTAGTCAGGACGTCAAACCCATGAAATCGACACTTCTTCTTGTGTGCTCGTTCCTCGCCGCGCCCTTGGCCGCGCAAGTTACCATGTATTCGAGCCCAGTCAACGGAAATCCCGTTGATCTGGTGGTTCGCGCCGATCAAAGCCAAGTTTTCAATGTTCGCTTGATCATCGGCAGCCCCGCCGCAGGCCTTTTTCAGAGTACCTGCTATGTTCAATGCAACGGGAGCACCGTGCGTATGTACAACACGGAGTCTGGCTCGCTGGTCGAAACAAGTTCCGGAGATGTGGGCGCCGCCGCTACGCTCACCTCACCTCGCTGCTCAGCGAATCTCGCCGCCAGTACCTACAACGGCATCAACCTTTCACTCCGTCTCACGTCCACCGCCTCCCCCGGTACTTCGCTGCCCATCAATGCCGTGTACACTCGTTGGGGATGTAGTGAAGACTGCGAAACCTATTCTTCTGTAGGCTTCTGGACCGTGCAAACCAATAACCCGCCCCCCGCACAACCCGCCACCCTCACCGGCCCCACCCCCGGCTCGGTCTTACCAGGTTCTGGCGCAACCTTTACTTGGACTTCTGGCACCGGCATCAGCAGTTATGCCCTCACCGTTGGCACTTACCCCGGAGCCTCAAATCTCGCCTACCAATCCACCACCGCGCTCACGCTGAATATCTTCAATTTGCCGGTGAATGGCTCGCTGGTTTACGTCAAACTCTCTTCGTGGACCGGCGCCCAATGGCTGGATAACTCCTATACCTTTACCGCGAACACCCCTGTCGTTCCCGTCCAGATCGTCTCGCCTGCCCCAGGCAGCATCGTCACCTCCACCTCGCCCACCTTATCCGTCA
>JAYVUQ010000733.1:0-1694 GCA_043787785.1 Bryobacteraceae bacterium | reverse complement strand
AGTTTGTGATAGGAATGGGCGGGATGTACCGGACGGACGGGGTCCAGCGGTTGGCGGATCTGCTTGAGACCCTGCGCGGGGAGAAGTTCACCTCGCATTCCGGACAATCATGCAGCGTCACCTTTACCGCCGGGGTGGCTCAATATCCGGAGGATGCAACCGAACTTGACGGATTGTATCGCGTGGCCCGCGCCGCGCTTCGTTCAGGGAAAGCCGCGGGACGCGAACACGTAGTGCGCGTCGACTGGCAGCAGGAAACAGCGGAGCCGCCTTATACCTGCGATATTGTTCTGATCGACGACGATGAAGCGCTCGCTGAAATGCTTCTCCACTCCTTTCGGACGCGCGGCTACAGCGTTCGATGGTTACACGATGGAACCTCCGCCGTCGAACTGCTGGCTGGGACAAGTCCGGAATTGACGGCGCGTCTGGCGATTCTGGATGTCAACCTTCCCGAGTTGAATGGCATGGCCGTGCTCCGCCGGCTTGCGGACGATCAAATACTTCGGCGCACGAAAGTGATTATGCTGACTGCCCGTTCGGCTGAGGCCGAAGTAGTGGCCGCGCTTCAGATGGGCGCGTTCGACCACGTGGCCAAACCTTTTAGCCTGCCAATCCTAATGCGGAGAGTGCATCGTGCTCTGGAATCCTGAAACGGCGATCACCCCGGAGCTGCTGCGCGGTGTAATTGCCGTCGAGGCTGGAGCGATTCTGGCCGCGGCAGTTTTCCTGTTCGGCCATGCCGTGTGGATAAAACGCAAAGAGCGGCGAGAGGCTCGACTGCTGAAGAAAGCACGCGCCTTGCTTACGGCTATTCTCGAACGCGATCAGCTTTGGCAGGCGGAAAAGCGATTCCTGCGGGACCTTGACGCCGGGCTTCAGATTCGCATGTTCGGAACGTTCTCGCGTCTAGTGGACGGCGTGCGGAGTAAGGAACTTGGCGCCTTGGAATCGACCCTTGGGTTAAGTCAGCGGGCATCGGTTCTCTGCGGCAGTTGGCTGTGGTGGCGGCGTTTGCGCGGCGCTCGGCTACACACACTTCTCGGCGGCGGTGAATCGGCAGTACCGCCGTTGCTCAACGACCGTCGGTTGGAAGTCCGCGCTCAAGCCATGGAATGGGCGGCCGATTACCCGTCGCCAGACATCATCAGGCTTCTATTTGAGACGCTCAGGGATCCGCATGGGCATTGCCGATTCTTCGCGCAGGATTCTCTGCGCCGCATGGGTGCGGCGGTGGTCGAGCCCCTGGTGGTGGAATTGCTGGCTCCTTCCGATCGGCCGCCTGTAGGCGCCCTCAAGATCGCGGCCGGACTTGGAGATGCCCGTTTCCTGCAGCCGGCGCTACAGCTTTGCCGCGATCCGGCGCCGGAGGTGCGAGCCCTGGCCGCCACCGTTGTCGGAATGCTTGGCGGAAGCGATGGAGCGAATGAATTAACGGCCTTGCTAGCCGACACCGACCCAGGTGTACGAGCCTCAGCCATCAAAGGATTAGGACAGTTGGGCCGGTGGCAAGCCGTTGTCCGGATCGCGGCATTGTTGCGCGATCCGCAATGGAGTGTTCGCCGTCAGGCGGGAATCACGCTGCGAACATTGGGCTCGCCGGGAAATTTACTGCTGCAGCGGGCGCTTTTGGATGTGGATGTTCTTGCCGCCGGCATGGCGCGTCACATTCTCGATCTTCCGGCACGCGCTCG
>JAYVUQ010000732.1:0-2270 GCA_043787785.1 Bryobacteraceae bacterium | reverse complement strand
GCCTATTATGGACGCCTCAAGTGATAGACTGCTGATCGATGACCGATTTACATTGGTGGAAAATGGCGGCGGGCTTGTTGCTGCTGAACGGAGCCCTGTGGGCCGACGAAGCGAATTACAACATTCACTTATGGGAGCCGGGCAAAGCGCCGGCGAGCGTAGGCGATGGTCCGCTGGACGGGCCATTTTTGACTGTATTTCAGCCGCCGGCCAATAAACGGAACGGCTCGGCGGTGATCATTGCGCCCGGCGGATCGAACATCATGTTGATGTACAGCGTGGAAGGCATCGAGATTGCCGAACGCTTTAACGACTGGGGCACGACGGCGTTTGTGCTGACGTACCGGCTATCGCCGCGTTATGACGATAAGGCGAGAACGCTGGATGGCTTGCGGGCGATGCGGCTGGTACGGTCACGCGCGGCGGAGTTTAAGATTGACCCGCAGCGCGTGGCGTTTGCGGGCTTTTCGGCGGGGTCGTCATTAGCGCGACTGGTGGCGGCCGCGGCAGGGCCGGGCGATCCGCAAGCGGCCGATCCGGTGGATCGCTATGCCTCGAAGCCGAGCCATCTAGCGATGGTGTATGGCCCCGGGCGGGCGATGCCCAACGAAAGCCTGAAGGATTTTCCGCCGACGTTTCTGCTAGCGGCGGCGCAGGACCGGGGGGCGGCCAATGGCTCGGCACAGTTGTTTCTTGAAATGAACAAAGCGGGTACGGTGGTGGAGCTGCACCTTTACCAAAAAGGCAGGCATGGCTTTGGTGCGGCGACCACCAGCCCGGAGTATGGCCCGTGGATGGATGAGTTGAAGCACTTTCTGAAGCAGGGCGGATTTTTCCAGTGATCGCATGGTATCTGTTAGCGGGCAGCTTGCTGGCCGGCGATTCGCCCAAGGTGGTGAATGACGGCTACGGTGATTTCGTGTATGTGCCGGCGGGCCCATTTAAGATGGGCGATAACTTCGGCGATGGAGAAAGCCGCGAGCGGCCGGTGCATACGGTGGCGCTGGATGCTTATTACATCGGTAAATTTGAGGTGACTAACGGCGATTGGCAAAAGTTCCGGGACGATCCGGCGTATAACGATGTAAGCCTATGGCCTACGGGCGGGGTGGTGCCCAAGGACCAGAGCCCTTACTGGATGCAAGCCCCAAACCACGGCGGTGGCACACCAGGGAGCGAGAATTATCCGGTGCTGGGGGTGAATTGGGACGCGGCAACGGCCTACTGCCATTGGTTGAGCCGGAAGACGGGCAAGAAGTACCGGTTGCCGACAGAGGCCGAATGGGAAAAGGCGGCGCGCGGCACGGACCAGCGGCGGTTCCCGTGGGGGAATGACATCGACCCCAGTTATGCGAGCTTTACGCGGTCGCTGAGTTTTGAGACGGCGCAGGTAGTGGGTTACTACGACGGCAGTAAGCGGGGCGATTTCCAGACGCACAACGGCGCGTCGCCTTATGGGGCGCTGGATATGGCGGGCAACGTGATGGAGTGGTGCCAGGACTGGTATGGCCGGGGTTACTACGCCGAGTCAGCGAAGAAGAATCCGAAAGGGCCGGAGACAGGGGCTTATCGCGTCTTGCGGGGCGGCGGCTTCTTCTTTGAGCCGCAGGATGCGCGCAGTTACGCACGTAGCGGCGGGTGGCCCTCGTTACAGGCGTGGCGGATGATAGGCTTCCGGCCAGTGCGGGAGCCGTAGGCTAGACGGCGAGATATTGGAAGCCGAGTGCGGTGAGCCGTGGGGCGTCGAGGAAATGGCGTCCATCGAGAACGAGGGGATTGCGCATGCGGGCGGCAAGGGCGGCCCAGTCGAGTTCGCGGTATTCGGGCCAATCGGTAACTAAGACGAGGGCATCGGCTTCGTCGGCGGCCTCTTCGGGCATTGAGCACCAGGTGACGGCTAAGTCGGGGTGGAGTTTCTGGGCGAGAGCGGTGGCCACTGGGTCATGCGCGCGGACCCGAGCGCCGCGATCGAGCAGGCGGCGGGCGATATCGAGCGCAGGCGCGTCGCGCAAATCGTCAGTATTGGGTTTGAACGCCAAGCCCAAGAGGCCGACCGTCTTACCCTTGAGTAACTTCATGGAAGTAAGGAGGCGCTCGATGACTAACTCACGTTGGCGAGAGTTGATTTTACGGGCGGCTTGCACGATGGGCATTTCGAGCTGATACTCGGCAGCGGTAGAAATTAGGGCGGCGGTATCTTTTCCAAAGCAGGATCCGCCCCAACCGATTCCGGCTTGGAGGAAGCGGGTGCCAATGCGGGCGTCGAGACC
>JAYVUQ010000731.1:0-5638 GCA_043787785.1 Bryobacteraceae bacterium | reverse complement strand
GCCTTCGCCACCCTCGACTTCGATGGCGACGGCTGTCTGGACTTGGTAGTCAAGAGCCGCCTCGGGCCGCAATTACGTGTCTTCCAGAATTGTTGCGGTCAATCGCGGCCGCGCCTTGGGCTGCGGCTGGTGGGCAGTAAGTCGAATCGGGATGCGATTGGGGCTCGCGTTCGGCTTGATGGGCAAACGAAATGGGTCACCGCCGGGTCAGGTTACTTGTCCCAGCACACGAAGATCCTTTACTTTGGCACCGCTGCCATCGCCAAGTCGATTGAAATCACCTGGCCGAGTGGTGCGCAACAATTGATAGCTGACTTAGCGGCAGGGTCCCTCTATGAGGTCTTCGAAGGTCAACCGCCCCGCCAAGTCCGGGCGTTCGCTGAACCCAAGCCCATTGCCGGCCGCGAGGGCCTCGCCGACAACATCCCTAAACTGCATGACACCTGGCTGCAGGACCCCGTGCCGCTCCCCGTCCCCCAGCAAGGGCCCGGGCTCTTCGTGCTCACGACGAAAAACGCTGACCCTCATCTAGCCGCCTACGCCCTTTTTCGCCGCTATCTATTTGAGTTCCGTGCCCCGCTCGAATTACCTCTAGCCCTGTTACTCGATGCCAACGGTCACGTCGTCAAAGTCTACGCGAAGTTACCCACCGCTCAGCAAGTCAATACTGATCTAAAACAAATCTCGCAACGTACGGCGCTCCCTTATCCCGGTCGAGCCCTTGCGCAGCCGCGTCGTGACTACTTCAAGCTTGGCGCTTCGTTGCTTTGGTGCGGCTATCCAGAGCAGGCTCTGCCCTACTTACAAGCGGTCCTTCGCCAACAACCTGGCAATATCCGCACGCTGGTGTTAGTCGCTCAGGTGCACCGCGAGGCGGGGCGTCTCGCCGCGGCTACCCCGCTGCTCGAAGAGGCCCTCCGGCTTGACCCGCGGTCCGCCGAAGCTTGGAATGAATTGGGCGGCGTGGCGATGGCCCGCGAAGACCATCGCGCGGCGCGCCAGCATTTCGAACGTGCGCTTGCCGCTAAAGCCGGCCTTACCTACGCCCTCCTGAATGCCGCCCAAGCCTCCGCGAAATTGAACGACTTAGCCGCTGCCGAAGGTTACTACCGCCAAGCGCTCACGGCCGCCCCCCAGTCGGCCGAAGCCCTTCAAGGCCTCGGCCTCACCCTAGCCAAACGCGGTAACTTTGCTGATGCTGAATCTTCTTTGCTGGCTGCCGTAAAAATCCGTCCCACTTTCTCTGCCGCTTGGAACAACCTCGGTGTCCTATACTTACAACAGCGTGAAGGCCAAAAGGCGATCCAGGCTCTGGAGCAGGGAATCACCCATTCGCCGACTGACGAGTTACTCTATCTCAATCTAGGTCGTATCTATCTCCAACTTGAGCGCAAGGCCGACGCGCGCTTAGCAATGCAGCGACTACTTACCGTAAATCCTGGAAGCGTTGTCGCCGCCAAAGCACTCCAGGACCTTTCTCGCGCACCTTAGCCAGCGATAACCTAAGTAGCCCTGTAAGTATTGTTAACATTATATTTGAACATCGAAATGTCTTAGGCCGGGAGGAACGCGAATGAAGTGGATACTGCCCCCGCTTGCGATGCTCATCGCCGTCGCCTCGTTCCTCACTTGGCCGCGCCCATCACCGCCCATCCCCATCCTCACCGGTGCCCGCATCCCAAAAAAGGTGCTGGCCCGAATTGATGCCGCTTGCCGCGACTGCCATTCCGACGCCACCCGCTACCCCTGGTACAGCTACGTGGCGCCCGTGTCCATCCTGGTCCAACGTGACGCAAAGAATGGCCGCGAGCGCCTGAACCTCTCAAAATGGCACGAATTCCCGGTAGTGCGCCGTCAACGCTGGTTGTCGGAAATTGCCAACCAAGTGCAGGACGGCGGCATGCCCTTGCCCATCTACACCTGGCTCCACCCCGACGCGATCCTCACCGACGCCGACAAAGCCTTGATTTTTGCATGGACCCAATCGGAACGCGCGCGCCTGATTGCCGAAAGTGCTAACTTGACCCGGTAGACGCATTCTTATAACCTCGTCTTTGAGGCGTAGCTTTATGAACCGCAGAGTATTCCTAACTGTCGTGGCGAGCGCGCCCTCTCTGCGAGGCGCCGTCGATCTACTCATGCCCAGTGACAAAGCCGACGAACTCGGCTTTCGCATCATGTGGTACAACCCCTCGCCACCCATCAACCCTGCCACCTACCAGTTGCGCATCGGCGGGTTGATTGAGAAGCCGCAATCTCTTTCGATTGCCGACCTGCGCCGCCTCCCGCGAGAGACGCAAAATTCGCGGATGAAATGCGTGCAAGGCTGGTCTTCCCGCACCGATTGGGGCGGTTTTCGCTTCGGCCACTTGCTGGAACTCGCCCGGCCCGCCAAAGCCGCCCGCGCCATCCGCGTCGATTGCGCCGACAAGTGGTTCGAATATTTCACGCTCGAACAGGCGCTTTCCAAACGCGTTCTCTTCGCCATGGACATGGCCGGTCGGCCCCTCACCGGCCAACACGGCGCGCCCCTGCGGCTGGTTGACCCGGGCCGCTATGGCTACAAGTCCGCCAAGCTAATCACCTCCATCACCTTTGTCGCGGAGGGTAAGGGGAGCATGGCCGTCGATCTCGGGCCCTACTACACCCCCGGCGGAGAAATTCTCGCCGGTACCGATCATCCGCTTGACCTCGGCGAAAAAGTCCGCCGCCGCAACCAGGCCGGTGAGATCACGGAGTATTGATGTTTCCGTTTTCGAAACGCCGTTTTGTCCAACTGGCTGGTCTTTCCATCGCCAACCGCATCCTTCCGTTTCCCCTCCTGGCCGGCCCGCAAAAAGATCCCAAGCAGAACCGCAAGGTCATCATCGTCACCTTTGGCGGCGGCGTGCGGTATTCCGAAACCTTCGGCCCCAACGGATTGGTAAATGTGCCGCGCTTGGCCTCCCTGCGCCCCCAAGGGCACTTCTTCCGCAATTGCACTAACAGCGGCGTGCTTTCGCACTATAACTCCACCGGCAGTATCGTCACCGGAAACTGGCAACGCGTCGACGACTTCGGCTTCCAGCCTCCCGCCACCGCCACCATCTTCGAGCAATACCGCAAACAGGCTAGCGTCAGCCCCATGGACGCCTGGGTCATCGCGACCAACAAGAGCTTTGCCCAGATGGGTTCCAGCGCCGACCGTCAACTCGGCGCGCCCTTCGGCGCTAACGTCGTCCTGCCCAAACAACTCTTGCTCGAAGCCGTCGGCGACGTCGTGAAAAAGAGCGTGGGCCAGGGGTTGGCCGATCGGGATACGGTGCGGCGACGCCGCGAATCCGTGCTTTCCGAAGGCTACGAAGGCGTCGGCTGGACCATCTTCAAAGCCGGACGTGAACTCGATCGCCACGTCCGCGAAACCCTCACCCGCGGCCTGTTTGAATACATCAACGGCCCCGAGGCTCCCTCCTCCGGCGACGAACTCACTTACTTCATCACCCGCGAAGTCATGCGCGAATTTGCGCCCTCCCTGTTACTCGTAAATTTCTGGGACATGGACGTGGCCCACTGGGGCTCTTACTCCCTCTACTTACAAGCCATCGCCCGTACCGATCGCATGACCGGGATGCTCTGGGACGAAGTCCAAAGTAACCCCGCCTACCAAGACAAAACCACCGTGCTCATTCTTCCCGAACTGGGCCGCGACGGTGACCAATACGCCTCCAACGGCTTCCTCAATCACCGCAGCGGCGACGCCTCCTGCCGTAACCTTTGGTTGCTCGCGCTCGGTGGCGGCATTCCTATCGGGGAAACCGAGCGACCCGTCAGCCATGTCGATGTGGCTGCCACGGCCGCCGAGTTACTTGGTTTCCATCTGGCAGGCGTCGCCGGGAAACCGCTCAACGAGATGCTCTAGGATGCCCCTTTCTCCGCTACTCCAGGCGCTCGTCGACCAAGGGCTCTTTGATCGGCTCCCCGCCACCTTCTCTACTTTCTTCTTTCAGCAACTGCAGGACTGGCACCTCATGTTTCCTGCGGAAAAAAGCTATCACGAGCGCCTATTCACTTTGATCGATCGCTCCGAAGCGCAGTCCATCAACCAGCTTTTCTCGCCTCTGCGCGAAATGGAACGCCGCATGGGCGTCAACGAAAAAAGCTGGCCGCGCCGCAGCTTCACTATTGACCAGGTGGATTTCCTCAATCGCAGTCCGCACAACCAGGAGTGGCGTCGCGCCATTACCCAAGTCTTCGCCAAGCTCGATCCCATTCTCGAAGCCGAAATCGCCAGTCACGGACGCCCCCGCCTCGTCATCGTCACCGCCCCTTCAGAACTACCCGCCGCCCCTGATCGCATGTGGCTCCGTCTCCAGCAGCGCGGCCGGCGCATTAAGCTCGACGTGGACAATACCACCGACTACTTCGCCACCCTGCTCTCCGGCGGAAGAGAGAAGTCCCTGGCCGAACTCTATTCTCAGCAACCCTATGACACCTGGGTAATTTCAGCCGGCGCGCCCGTGATTCGCGGCGGAGTCAATCTGAGCCACGAACAGTTACAAGCCTATCGCTCCCGCCTGAAGACCGAAGTGCAGCGCATCATTGAAGTAGAAAAGGTGCCCGGCCCCCGCCAGTTGGACGCCCGCCTCAAACAATTGAAGCTCACGGCTGCCGAGGGACATATTGCGAACGACGCCGTCCTGGCCGAATTCGTCCGCGCCGTCTTACTCAGCGGAAACGGCACCTTACTGATCAACAATACGTTTGTGGAATGGTCCCTCATGCAAGCCGTCCGCCGCGCGCGGCCCTCCCTGTGCGTCGTCTCTTACGGCGTGCGTAACAAATTGAAGCCATTTAGTAGCCTGCTGGTCAACGCCGACCAGGAAACGGCCAGCCCCGTCCCCACCCAGATGGATACCCTGGGAACTTATGTCGATCTCGAAGTCTTTTACCAATACACCTGGCAGGAGTTTGAGAAGTACGCCGAGTATCGCAGTAACACCGCCTACCTGTTCGTCTGCGAAGCCATGGACGAGTTACTCTGCATCGCCCCCGCCGATTTCCCCCTCCTCGCCGCCACGAGCCCCGTCAAGTTATTGCGAGTCTTCGAATCAACCAAAGAATGGCTCGCGATCTAACCTATCTATATACGGTGGCAGTGAGCAAGTATCGCCTCGGCACAGGTCCTGCGGTAGTCCCATCTCTCGTTGACAATCCGCCAAGTGGAATTCCTCAAAAGCGCGAGCAGAATCTCATCCCTTCCTTCTATCACGAGTTGCCGGCCGCGGGATGATAATAGAGACTGCCATGGCTACTCATTCACTCTGTCTTGCCGCTGCCTTGCTCACCGCCGCCGCCTTCGCTGCGGACTTGCCCTCGCCCGCCTTGCTCGTGCTCAACAAAGCGGAGGCCACCCTCGCCATTGTCGATCCCGCCACCGGCAAGGTTACCGGTCGCATCGGCACGGGGCAAGGTCCTCATGAGGTAGTCGTCGACGGGCGAACCGCCTATGTCTCCAACTATGGCTCCCAAACTCCCGGTAGCTCCTTGTCCATTATCGATCTGGTGGCGCAGAAAGGGCGGCGCTTCGATGTTACGCCATTAGTGCGGCCCCATGGCCTTGCCGTATCGGCGGGCAAAGTGTGGTTCACCGCCGAAGGCA
>JAYVUQ010000730.1:0-13449 GCA_043787785.1 Bryobacteraceae bacterium | reverse complement strand
GTTTAGCCGCATTGGCCGACGCTCGTGTGCCGCTGTTTGCAATTCATGGCGATGTGGACAAACTGGTGCCGCTGAACGCTAACTCCGGCCTGATGAAGGCGCGTTACGGTGGGCCCATGCAGTTACTGGTGGCAGCAGGGCAAGGACACAACATGTGGACGGGCTTTTTCGAGTGCGCCGAATTGGTGGAGTTCGTCAAAGCCCACGCCTTACGATAGGAGCATGCTCTCTCGCCGCGCGCTGTTCGCCCTCTTTGCCCAACAGAAGAAACTCGTCATCCTCTTGGGGGATTCCATCCGTATGGGCTACGAGCCCTTCGTCGTCAAACAGCTGGGCGACGCGGCCGAAGTGTGGGCGCCCAAGGAGAATGGGGCGCACACGGCGAACCTGCTGGCGCAGTTGAGCACGTGGGTGCTGCCGAAGAACGTGGCCGTGATTCACGTAAATGCGGGCCTGCATGATTTGAAGACGCTCCATTACGACACGCGCGAAAACGTTATCCCGCTGAAGCATTATCGCGACAACGTGGAAGTCCTGCTCCGGACGGTGCGCCAGCGGACCAAGGCTCACATCATTTGGGCCACCACCACTCTGGTGAATGATGAAGGCTCGCAAAAGGCGCGCGAAAAGAATCGCGAGTTTCGCCGCTACGACGCCGATGTTCAGGCTTACAATCGCGCGGCAGTGAAGGTTTGCCGGAAGTTGGGAGTGCCGGTGAATGACCTGTCCGCATTATCTCGCGAACATGCCGAAACGCAGATGCCGGATGGCGTCCATTTTACTGCTGAGGGCTACGGGATTCTGGGCGTGCAGGTGGCGGCGCGGATTCGCGCGGCACTGATTTGAGGGCACTGAAAATCAAAAAAAGGCCGCGCCCGTGGACGCGGCCTCTGCTGCTGATGAAGCGGCGCTTAGAAGAGGACCTTCACACTCATGAGCAAAGAGCGATTACCAGGGTTTGAAGTGTTCGTTCCGAAGATCGGCGAGTTCAGCGTGGCCACCGGATTGGTGAAGTTGTAATTATTGAAAGTGTTCAATAAATCGGTTCTGAACTGCACTTTCCAGCGCTCGGAGACCTTGATGTTCTTGATCACGGTCATGTTCCACTGCAAAAAGATTGGGCCGCGCAGGGTGTTGCGGCCTAGGTTGCCAAAGACAGTGGACGAGTTGGCCAGCGGGAGGTTCGTGTTGGTGTTGAGGGTGGTGGTGTAGCGCCCGGTGCCGTTGACAGGCGAGGTAAACGTGCGCAGATCGTTCGAGACCGGATCCTGGATGAAAATTCCGCTCGCATTCAGGTTCGGGCGTGCGGGAGCGGAGGTGCCAATGCCATTCGTATCGACGCCGGTGCGGATGGTGAAGGGTTGGCCGCTCTGGGTATCGAAAATGCCGTTGACTTGCCAGCCGCCGAAGACTTGCTTGCCGACCTTGTTCCAGGCTGCGCTGTTCTTGAGCCAGGGAATCTCATAGTTCCAGTAAACGACGGCGCGATGCGGGCGGTCGAAGACGGAGCGCGAATTCTCCGAACGGTAGTTGTTGTAGTTCTGGGGAACTTGGGGGCTCGAATTCGTGATGTCGCCCACGCCCAGGCTTTCGTCGTTGTCGGAGAAGTTGCCGCTAAACGTATAGTTACCGCCGAAGAGGAGGCCGTGCGAGAAACGCTTGTCGAAACGGACAAAGCCAGCGTTGTAGAGGCCGTTGGCGGTGGTTTCGATGGTAGTACGCGCGCCCCACAGCGGATTGCGGCGGCGGGAAGGGAGCGGATTAACGGCGGCCGTTACGCCGGGAAGCCCGTCAATGATATTGGCGTTATTCTCATCCCGCACTCGCTGTGCTTGGGCCTCGGTCAAAACGCCGGGATTGAGTTGACCTTGGCGGACGCCGTGATAACTACGGGAGCCCGAGTAACCGAGTTCGAGAATATTGCCCTGACCTAGTTGACGTTGGATGGTGAGGCTCCAGATGTGCGCGGTGGGCGACTGGAGATTCTCCGGGGCGTTGACATAGGCGAGGCGGGGATCAAAGCCCGGGGCGGCACCGGTGCGCAGGCTGGGCCAGGCATTCGGCAGCGTGTTGCGGTCGACATTCGCCGTGCGGACACGGGGGAAGTTGTTGCCGGTGACGGTAAGAATGTTGAAGAAAAGGTAGTCGTACGTCATGCCGTAGCCGCCGCGGATGACTGTACGGTCTTGCCCGAGTAGTTTGCCCAGAAAGCCGTTGCTGGCGCTGGGGCTGTAAGCAAAACCGAAGCGCGGCGCCCAGTTATTGCGATCATTGCGGGCGAGCCCAGGTACGCCGGCTGCCAGGCTTTGCGCATCCGTGGCGCCAAAAGCGCCGAACGGAATGTTCGAGGTCTCATAACGCAGACCCAGGTTGAGAGTCAGGTTCTTGCGCAGCTTGAAGTCGTCCTGCATGAAGTAAGCCTGCTGGTGCTGCCTAGCTTCGAAGCTGGCTACATCCAGGGCCACCGCGAGACTGGCCGCCCGGTTGTTGATATAGTCGGGAAAATTGTCAAAGCCGTAGACGCCTTTCGAATTGAAGGCCGAAATGTTCAGCAGCTTCAAGAAACTGTAGTTGAACCCCGTCCGGATCGAGTGCCGGCCGACGTTGTAAGTGAACGTGTCCTGCAACTGATATTGATTCTGTACCCGGCCTTGGGGGAAATTACTCAAGCCGCCGATGGTAAATAGCCCTGCAATGGTGGTGGTGGGGGTTTTGGGATCGTTTTCGGGAAAGTCCAGTTCGCTTTTGACGTAGGCGAAGCGGAATTCGTTCACCGCGCGGCTGTTCACGGTCCAGGTGTCGCTGGCCATGTGGTTTTGACGGCGAATGGCTTGTCCACCGCTGAAGATAGAGCCGAACTGGAGATTGCTGGCGACGTCCGGCTGGATGCGATCGTCAATCAGATAGCGGTAGCTGAGTTGATGGCTATCGGTTAAACGATGGTCGATCCGCGCTACGCCATACCAGTAATTTGAAGGATTGGCGAGCGGGATGTTGATGGTGCCGACGGGGATACTAATGGTGTTAACGACAACGTTGCGTTGGTTCGTGTAGCCAGGATTGAGCGCGTAGATCTGATTCAGGAAGCTTAAACCACCCAGCACCGCTTGCCGGCTTTGGGTCGTTTGGTCAGTGCCCAGCGGCACGGTGCTTAAAGCCTGGAAGCCCGCTTGCGTGGGGACGGTGGCGGAGGTGGAGTTGCGGGCGTCAGCGGCCTCGCGACGACGATTGGCTTCGATGAGGGCGAAGAAGAAGGTGCGATTCTTGATCACCGGGCCGCCGAGGCTACCGCCGGCCTGGTTGTGGTTGAAGCGCGGTGTGGCGGTAAGGCCCGCGCGCTGGTTCAACAGATTTACCGGCTCCATCCAGTTGGCCCGGTAGTAGTCGAAGGCGCTGCCATGGAACTGGTTGCCGCCGCCTTTCGTGATTACGCTGATTTGTGCGCCGCTGGAACGCCCAAACTCCGCTGAGTAGGGCGAGGTTTGTACCTGAAACTGGTCCACTGCTTCTGGGATTATCCGGAGATTGGCGATGGTTACCGAAGGGTCGTTGTTGTCGACTCCGTCGACCATGAAGCTGTTATTGCGCGCCCGCTGTCCGTTTGCGGCGATGCCGGTGGAGCCCGGACCGCGGGTGGCGGTGGGCGCGGTGAGGGCCAACTGGTTCACATCCCGTAAAGCGCCCGTAAGCGGCGCTTCCACCACGAACTTTGCCTGGAAGGTGCGCTCGAGCGTTGCCGAAGACTTTGAAAGCTCCACACCCACTGGAGGCTCCACCACTTCTATGACGGTGGAGGCGGTGCCAACAGCGAGCGAAGGATTCAGTGTCGCTTCGGCACCCGTGTTCACTTGCACCCTGGCTGCCACAAAGGTCTCAAACCCGTCTTTGCGGAACTCCAGGCGATACTCGCCTGGCTCGACTCCGATGATGCGGTAAACACCAGCTTCGTTAGTGACGGCTTCCCGTTCCAAACCCGTCGCCAGGTTTTTCACCCTGATGATTACGTTTGGCGTCACGGAACCCGATGCGTCGGTAACCGTACCGGTAAACGAGCCCCGTGTCATCTGCGCTACGGAAGACCCGCCGATCAGTAAAAAGACGCAGAGCGCCCGCACAATTGACTGAGACATAGATTACTCCCTACCTACTCTTCGACCTTAGCCCTGACCACTATTAGAACTCCCTTATAGATTCTTCCCATCTGGGGCAGGATGCAGGAACCAGCGGGTAGGACGTTGACCTTGTGAGGTAAATTGCAACGGAACGCTATTTTTCCTTGACAGTATCTATCAAAGTGATATCATTTCGATAGGCAAACGATAACTTGCCAACAACTGGAGAAAATTCCTATGATCCGCGAAGTGCAAACCTCAACCCCGTCCGGTTTTGCCGTGCTCGCCTTGTCCTTAGCCGTGTTCGCCGCCTCGGTGGTGGGCATTGTCCGTGTCGCCAGAACCCCGGAGGCCTGGTTGATCGTGCCGCTGCTGGTGGTGATTCTGCTGAACATCATCCTGATGACCGGGCTGTTTACCGTCGAACCCAACCAGGGGGTGGTACTGACCCTTTTTGGCACGTACCAAGGCACGGAAAAGAACACGGGGCTGCGCTGGGCCAATCCGTTTCTGAGCAAGCGCAAGATTTCGCTGCGCGTGCGGAATTTTGAAACCCAGAAGCTCAAAGTGAACGATTTGGATGGCAATCCGATTGAGATTGCCGCCGTGGTGGTGTGGCAGGTGATTGACTCGGCGGAAGCTTGTTTCGAAGTCGACAGCTACGAAAACTACGTGCATGTGCAGAGTGAGGCCGCTTTGCGCAATCTTTCCACTTCGTATTCCTATGATTCGCACAACGAACGGGTGAGCTTGCGTGGATCGAGCGGTGAAATCGCCCTCCACTTGCAAAGGGAAATCCAGGACCGGCTCTTGAAGGCCGGTGTGCAGGTGATCGAGGCGCGCATTAGCCATTTGGCCTATGCCCAGGAAATTGCTGCGGCGATGCTGCAACGCCAACAGGCTTCGGCGATTATTGCGGCGCGGACGATGATTGTCGAAGGCGCGGTGGGTATGGTGGAGATGGCGCTGGACAGGCTAGCCCAAAAGGGAGTGGTACACCTCGACGAAGAGCGCAAAGCGGCCATGGTGTCGAACCTGCTGGTGGTGCTGTGCGGTGAACGCGGGGCGCAGCCGGTGGTGAATACAGGGACGCTGTATAACTAAGGGAGATGCGGCATGAGCGAACGCAAGTCGTTTCTTTTGCGGATCGACGAGGTGGTGCTCGAGTCGGTGAAACGGTGGGCGGATCAGGACCTGCGGAGCCTGAACGCCCAGGTGGAGTTCCTTTTGCGCGATGCGCTGCGGCGGACTGGCCGTTTGACGGAGAGTGGGCCGAAGGCTCCGGTTGACGAGGGGCCGGCCTAGTTTATGAGCGCTTTCGCCTAGGTATTTTCGCTGTTAACCCGCCGCTGAGGCGCCGGGCTCGAACGGAGGCGGGAACCATGGGGCAGGATATGGGGAGGGAGGTCGCCACGGTCCTGTTGGGCAGCAGGGGAAATTTCACTGAGCTAATGGTGCTCGGTCTGTTTGGTGGCGGGGTGGGTTCCGGCGGCAAGTGGTCCACCATGGCGGCGAGAAAACTCCGGCCGAGGGGAGACCGCAGAATGTCCCCGCTCTCCAAATGATAGGCATCCGAGAGTAGCGAGGAGTTCGAGAGGACAACCAGGTTCGCCCGCAGGCCGGGAATCTTCACCACCAGGCTTGACCCGTAACCGTTTAACTGCCCGTAGTGCCACACCACGCGCTGCCCCCCGTAGCTTTGCGAATACCAGCCCAGGGCATACGGCAACCCGGCACCCATGGGCATCCACATCCATTGCTTTTCGCGCTCTGCCAGCAACTCGCCGCCATCGAGGGCGGCCATAAAACGGGCCAGATCCTCCACATGGCTCACGACGCCCGAAATCGAATTCGTACCCGGACGCGTGCCTTGCATCCCGGCCGGTGCCAAGACACGGGTCTGCAGCAGGCGGGCAAAATTCTGGCCGGTTCGCTTTTCGAGGATTGCCGTCAGGGCCCCGTAGCGCAGATTGTTGTAGTGAAACGTTTCGCCGGGCCGGCCGGTGCTGGTATGGGAGAGCAGGTGCCGCAATTGGACGCCGGGGAGGCTGGCGACCGCATCCTGCAAGCCCAATCGCCCCCGCTCCACTTCCTGAAGCGCGATTACGGCGGCCATGGTCTTGGTTACCGATGCCACATCGCGCAGGCTCGTGGTGGTGAGGTTTCCCCACTCGCCCTGCCACACGGTGCGGCCATCGATCACAATGGCCGCCGCTAAGCCTGGGATGGCCAGGCGGGTTCGCAATTCGTTTAGCGAGTTGACAACGGGCGATATACAGGGCTCGGTGCGCGGCAAACTCGCTACCAATGCCAAACCGACCATGGAAACTGCCAAGCCCATCTGCTGGTATTCATCGGCCCTTTACCGCCTGAACTACAGCAGATCGTTTGCGGGGTGAACCTTTACCCTTACTTGAGCACGCCTTCCACCATGGCAGCCGCAATCGGGTGGTATGACGAACGTGCGTGTGTAAACAATTCCCGGGCTTTGGCCTTGCCTTGCGGAGTTCGCGCCAACTCCGTGTACAGCGGGCGCAACATTTTTTGCCGCCCCACGGACAGTAAGAATGGCTCCAGACGCGTCAAGCCTGGCTGATAGCCCGCGTGAATCGACATCTTCAACCACTGGGTGAGGATTTCATAGTTGCCGGTGGCGGAGAAGTGATAGGCCTCGTCCAGGCGGGCCATGGCGGTGAGCGGCAAGTCTTCTGGCAACTGGCGCAGAAAGCGTAACCAATCTTGCGTGCTCCAGCCTGAGGTGGAAAAGGGCTTGGCTTGGGCAAAGCTGGTGCCGGCCTGATCGATTGCGGCAAATACTCCCCCGGGTGGCAAGGCGCCGCCTTCGGGTAGGCCGGGCTGATAGACCCACCGCCCGACGTCGACGGCCTGAGCCTCGGGCAATTTCAGCCGGAGAAACTCGAGGAACCGGGCGGTGGTGATGCTCTCGAAGGCGAAGCGCGCGAAGTACTCTTGCAGAAACGAGTCGAAGCGCGGGCGCCCTACTTCGCGTTCCAAGGTTCGCAAGAGCAGTGCCCCTTTGACATAGGGCACTTGGGTGAAGCCCTCTTCGGGGTCGCGGCCGTTGAGGTCTAACCAAAGGACTTGGTCGCGGGGAGGGAGGCGTTTGAGCTCCTCGCGCAACTCGCCCAATTCAATAGTGAACTCCTTATCGGCGCGCTCTTTGCCATAGAGTTTCTCCTGGATGCGATTTTCGAGGTAGGTGGTAAAGCCTTCGTTTAACCAGAAGTCGCGCCAAGTGGCGTTGGTGACGAGATTGCCGCTCCAGGAGTGGGCTAACTCATGGGCGATGAGCCCGACCAGACTTTTGTCACCAGCGAGCACGGTGGGGGTGGCGAACGTGAGGCGGGGGTTCTCCATGCCGCCGATGGGGAAACTGGGCGGGCCCACAAAAATGTCGTATTGATTCCAGCGGTAGGGCCCGTACATCTGCTCAATCGCGCGCACCATGGCTTCGGTATCGGAGAACTCGCGCGCGGCGGGCTCGACGGTGGCGGGCTCGGCGTAGACGCCCGTGCGGTCGGACAGACGGCGGTATTCAATGTCGCCCACGGCGAGCGCGAGCAGATAGGGCGGAATGCGCTGCGGCATGCTGAAGGTGTAGTCGCCCGTACGCTGCCGGTTCTTTGAATTGTCGGCGCTCATGACGGCGAATAGCTCACGCGGCGTGCGGATGCGCGCTTCATAGGTGATGCGGATGCCGGGCGAATCCTGAATGGGGACCCAGGTGCGAGCGTAGATGGATTCGGACTGGGTGAAGAGGAGCGGATACTTTTTGCCCGCGGTTTGCGCCGGTTCGAGCCACTGCAAGGCGGTGGCCTGGGGGCTGGTGCGATAGAAGACGCGGACGCCCTGATTGGGTTGGGAGAGGGGAATCTCGAGGGGAGCGCCGAGGATGGGGTCCGTTTTGCCGAGCGAATAGGTGCCTGCGTCCCAGCTCCGCCGGGTGGGGTTCCAAAGCTCTACGCGCTCGATGGTGAGGTGGTGGGTGTCCAAAATCAGGGGCCCGGGGCCTTCCACGCTGAGGGTAGCTGAACCGACTAATTGGCGCTGGCCGAACCAGACTTCTAGATCCAAGGCCAAATGACGGACGCGCGCCAAGTCGGGCTGGGCGTAGGAGTGGAGGTCCACTCTTGTGGGCCGGTCGCCGCAACCGATCATCGCTAAGGCTAAAACAACGACTAAGAAACCACGCATGCGGACTCCTCTATTCGATCAATGGGGACGCCACGGCCGTCCAACTCGGCGAGCAACTGGCTGACGGCTGTGCTGGGCTGGGTACTGGCTAGCAGGCGCACTGCCCACTGTATGTCTTCGCGAAACTCGCGCACCGAGATGCGCCAATCTCGATAATGGCCCGGCTGATCGATTCGCGGAGAAATCTGGGCCAAGGATAGCCCAAAATGCGCCGCCAGTGCTCGGGCTTCCGTGCGCGTCGGCCGGGGCCCGCGCAGGATGAGGTGATTGTCGCCATACACGAGTATGCCCAAGGACATCTCTCGATTATCCTTCTTGTTGGGCTCCTTATTTGGCGCAAAGTTTGGCGCAAAAAACTCTTTGGGAGAGTATCCTCAAGAGAATGCCACGGCTGGTTTCGCTTGATGTTTTGCGCGGGGTGACGATTGCCTCGATGATCCTGGTGAACAATCCGGGCTCCTGGGAGCACGTTTTCCCGCCGCTGCGCCATGCCGTGTGGCACGGCTGGACGTTTACTGACCTGGTGTTCCCCTTTTTCCTGTGGATGGTGGGCGTGTCGCTCACCTTCTCTTTTTCGAGACGGGTGAGCGAAGGCGCGGACGGGGCCAAGCTGTACCTGCATACTGTTCGGCGCGGCCTGCTGATCTTTGGGCTGGGGCTGCTGCTGAACCTGATTCCGAAATTCGATTTTGCCCACGTCCGCATTCCCGGCGTGCTGCAGCGTATCGGCATTTGTTACTTACTGGCGGCCGCCCTTTTCTTAGTAACTTCTCCGCGGGGCCTGGCCATCGTCACGGCGATGTTACTCCTTTTTTACGCACTGTTGATGATGGGCCATGGCTACCCGGACGCCTGGGCGATGGAGAATAACTATGCCCGGTCGATCGACACGATTTGGCTCTCTGGCCACATGTGGGTTACGACCAAGGTATGGGACCCGGAAGGCATGGTGAGCACCATTCCGGCCATCGCCACGTGCCTGCTGGGCGCGCTGGCCGGCTACCTGATTCGCTCCGCGCGGTCGGCCACCGAAAAGATTGGCTGGTTGTATTTTTCCGGCAATGGCCTGATGCTGGCGGGACTGCTGCTTTCCCCTTGGATCCCCATCAACAAAAGCCTCTGGACCGGTTCTTACGCCCTGCTGACCGCCGGGTTGGCCTCGGTTAGCTTCGCCTCCCTTTATTGGCTCTGCGACGTGCAAGGCGTGCGGCGAGGGTTTGAGCCTTTCCAGATTTATGGCAGCAATGCCCTGGCCATGTTTGTGCTTTCCGGCATGCTGGGAAAGATTCTCGCGCTTACCGGCGCTGGTGGCTGGCTTTGGACAAATATTTACTCTGGGCTATTTCCTGACTTACGTTTCAGCTCGCTGGCCTTCGCGCTTTCTGAAGTCGTCTTACTGTTTGGCATCGCTTGGCTGCTGCACCGAAAGCAGATTTTCGTGAGGCTGTAGGCCGGGTTAGATCTTCGCCTTCGGGTAACGCAGACGCAACCACTGGACGAATGCTTCGGGTACGGCCATGGTGGAAAGGCGGCTTTGGCGGACGAGGGCGAAATCGGCGAAGAGCCCGCTGGTTTTCACCTCGGCCAGGGTGGTGGGGGGATCGAGTTTGGCGAGAAAGGCGAGATCGATGACGGTCAGCTTAGGATCGGAGGGGTCCGGCCGGGGCTGGGATGCCACTTTTGCCAGCCCGACCACGGAGGATTCGCCGGTGCTGTGGTAGAGAAACACGCGGTCTTCAGGGCGCATGGCGCGGATAGCGCCGAGAGCTTGGGCGTTGCGAACGCCGTCCCAAGTGGTGTGTTGATCCTTCTGGAGGTCGGAAATCGAGTATACGGAAGCCTCTGTTTTTGCGAGAAAGTACGCCATTTCCCATTAGTACCGCATGCGGGTATAGGCGTGCGCGAATGGGGTACTTTCGGCCACCGAGCCGAATGGGCTAAACTGGTCATATAATCAAGGTGTTGTATTCGGTCAAAGAAGGCTGAAGTTGTGTGTTGCGATGCCGATTATAGGGAATGTCGCCGGAGGAGTGTTGCGGATGAGGATCAGTTTGGGCCGTGTACCGGTCTATGGGTTGGCCTATTGCGCTCTTTTAGTTTCGACCTGCGTCTGCCTGTCAGGAGCGCAACAAGTCGAGAAGCCTGAGAAGGTGGATAAGAAAAAGACCGAGGTTGTGGCGCCGCCGGGGTCGATAGCGACTTCATTGCCGGATTTGGATGTCAAGAAAGATGACATGACGAAGTCGGCGGGAGCGGCGGTGGATCCGCGTTCCTACGTCATTGGCGCGGAGGATATTATTGCCGTACGGGTGTGGCGCGAGCCGGAGATGTCATCGCTGTATGCGGTGCGGCCGGACGGCAAAATCAGCATGCCGCTGGTGGGGGAGATCGAAGCCGCCGGGATGACTCCCAAGCAACTGGAGAGCAAGGTGGTGGAAGCTCTGCAAACGGTGATGAACCGGCCGCAAGTGGCGGTGTCAGTGCAGGACGTGCGCAGCAAGAAATACTATGTGCAAGGCCAAGTGAACCGCGCGGGGGCGTTTCCGTTGGTTTCGAAGCTGACGATTTTGGAGGCGCTGGGCTTAGCGGGCGGCCTGCAGGAATTCGCCAACGACAAGGACATACGCATCATTCGCAAAGGGCAAGTGATCAAGTTTAACTACCGGGACGTTACCAAAGGGAAGAAGATGGAACAGAACATCGACCTTGCGCCAGGTGACCAGATTATCGTTCGGTAGCCGGAGATTTCTATAATGCAACCTACACAAGATCCATTTTCAATTCCCCGGCGAACGCTGGATATGGAGGACTACATCGATGTAGTTCGCCGGCATCGGGCCTGGATGCTGGGCCCGGTATTCGCGGCGCTCGTGATTTCGGTGGTGGTGGCTTTCCTGTGGCCGGACACCTATATCTCGAGTGCGATGATTCGCGTCACCCCGTCGCAGGTGAGTGAGCGCATGGCGCCGCAAGTGATCAATGCCGAAATGTCACAGCGGGTGAGCAGCATGGCGAACGAAATCTTAAGCCGTACAGCGCTAACGAACATTATCAACTCGCTGCAACTTTATCCACGGGACCGCAAGCGACTGCCCAACGAAGACGTGGTGGAGATGATGCGGCGCGATATCAAGATCGGCGGAGTTGGCCTGTTGGCCACTCAGCAAAGCGAACGCATCAACGCGTTCCGGATCTCGTTTTCTTATAGCGAGCGTCTCTTGGCCCAGAAGGTGTGCCAGGAATTGGTTACGAAATTTATCGATGCCAACCTGCGGACGCAACAAACGCAGACGACTTCGGCGGACGATTTCTTTAATGAACAGTTGGATGCGCGCAAGAAGCGGCTCGAAGATATCGATGCTCGCCTGACCTCTTTCCGGGTGCAGAATCAAGGGCGCTTGCCGGAGCAAATCGGGACCTCGATCGGCCAATTGCAGGCCATGGAGAACCGGATGGGAAATCTGAATAGCGGGATTCAGCGGGCCACCCAGGACAAGATGTTGTTTGAAAGCCGGTTGAGCATTCTGAAAGATCAGTTGCGGCAATCGAGCCAACCGATAAGCCAGCAGTCCGAGCAACGGGAGCAGCGTGAACGGACAACGAGTGACCGGCTGGCGTCGATTGAGCGGGACATCACAGCCTCGGAAACCAACCTGGCTGGGCTGTTGGAGCAGTATCGGGAGAACCACCCCGATGTGCAGCGCCGGAAGAGCGAGTTAGCGGTTTTGAAGCGTCGCCGGGACGTGATGGCCAACGAGGACGAGGCCAAGAAGGCGGCGCCCGTGGCCGTGGAGAAACCCCGGGGGATGTCGATCGCCCAGGTGCGCGAGGTGCGCGAGGTGGAAGCGCAGATCGCCTCGACCCAAAGTATGATTGAGGCCAAGCGGGTTGAGGTGGAAACGCTGCAGCGGGATTACAATACCGCCGCCTCGCAATCCCGGTCGCTGCAAGGGCAGATCTCGGCCACTCCAGTTGGCGAAGCGAAGTACGACGAACTGCTGCGCGAACGGGCCTTGGCCAAAGAGCAGTACGAAGAGACGACGAAGAAATCGGAAATGTCGAAGACGCAAGTGCAGTTGCAGAATCGCAAGCAAGGCGAGACGCTGGAATTGCTGGATCCGGCGAACACGCCGCAGCAGCCGACCGAACCGAATCGCTATTTTATTGTCGGAGCGGGGATGGGCATCGGAGCCTTGATCGGCATGTTCATTGTGGCGGCGCGCGAAATGAAAGACACCACGCTCAAGAGCCTGAAGGATGTGCGGGCCTACACGCAGTTGACCGTTTTGGGAAGTGTACCGTTGCTCGAAAACGACTTGGTGGTACGCCGCCGCCGGCGCTTGGAAACCGCACTCACTCCGTCAGTGTGTAGACGGCGAACGAACTCAACCAGTGCGCGCGGCTGAAGTCCGTCTCGCTGAGCTGCGGCATCGCAGCGGCGAGATGCCGTTCCGCCGCCGCCTCGATCAGCGACGCGCGCGCGTCGCCGGACGGGAGAATTTTCGCGAGCCGCCGCCACACCCACGCGCGGTTGAGGTTCAGGCCGATCAGGTGGCCGATGCGCGGGTCGGACGGATCGCTGGCCGCGACCGGCTTGAGCAGGTTTGCCGGCTCGCCCTGCGCCAAGCGCGGCAGGAAACGGTCGAACCATTTCACGAACGCGGGCTGGGGGAGGATGCGCGCCATCAGACCGGCTTCGACCAGCGCGGGCGAAAAGAAATCTTCGCCGCCGGGCTCGTATTGCGCGGGATAGTCGGCGTCGTGGCCGAACCACGCGGCGGCGCGGCCGGTGCAGAGCAGCTTCAGCTCCTGATCGTCGACCGAACGGGCGAAGTTGAGCGCGAAACCCATCGCGAACGCCGTGTTGCCATGCACGCCGTGGCGGACGGGATGCGGCAGCGTCTTCAGGTAGCGCACGAAGCCGGCTCGAATCACCGCGACGAGCGGCGCGAGATTCTGCGCGAGGGTCGCGTCGTAGGCGCGCAATTCCTGCGAGAGTTTCAGCAGCCAGGCCCAACCATATGGGCGCTCGAAAAATTCCCGCCCCGGCGTGCGGAGGTAGGCGGTTTCCGCCTCCACGTTCTCCGCCGTCAAGTGCTCGCGCAGCACGCGGTCGATCTCG
>JAYVUQ010000729.1:0-7331 GCA_043787785.1 Bryobacteraceae bacterium | reverse complement strand
CCTGGAACCGGTTATCGACAAGATGACTATGGAGATCCACCACGGCAAGCACCACAATGCTTACGTCACTAACTTAAACAAGGCGCTCGAGTCCGCACCGGAGCTTGCGTCAAAGACCATTGAAGGGTTGCTCGCCGGTAACCTCGCCGCGGTACCCGATGCCATCAAGGGCCCGGTCCGCAACAACGGCGGCGGCCACTGGAACCACACGTTCTTCTGGAACGTGATGCGCGCCCCCAAAGAAGGCAACGCTCCTCACGGCAAGCTCGCCGCCGCCATCGATGCCAAGTTCGGCTCCTTCGATGCCTTTAAGGAAAAGTTCAACGCCGCCGGCATTGGCCGCTTCGGCTCCGGTTGGGCCTGGCTGGTGAAGACGCCCGATGGCGTCGACATCATGTCCACCCCTAATCAGGACAATCCGCTGATGGAAGGCAAAACCGCCGTCATTGGCTGCGACGTTTGGGAGCATGCTTACTACTTGAAGTATCAAAACCTGCGCCCCGCTTACCTGGCAAATTGGTGGCAGGTGGTGAATTGGGACGCCGCCGAAGCTAACTTCAGCGCGTAACGCAAACCCCGATCAGGATTTTGCCCCGCTCACCTTCGTTGTCGGGACGGAGTGAGCGGGTCTCTCATTTGCGCTACGCTCATCACTAAGCCGTGTCCATCCTCGAACTCCGCAACGTCACCAAAGCCTTCCCCTCGCACAAAGCGGTGGACAACGTCTCGCTCACCCTGGAGAAGGGCGAGTTACACGCTCTCCTTGGCCCCTCTGGTTGCGGTAAAACTACCTGCCTGCGCATGGTGGCTGGCTTTGAGACACCCGATAGCGGGCAGATTCTGTTAAACGGCGCCGACATCGCGCCGCTGAAACCTTACGAACGCAACGTCTCCACCGTCTTCCAAAGTTATGCGCTCTTCCCGCACCTGAATGTCTTTGAAAACGTCGCCTTTGGCCTGCGTCAGCGTGGTGACCAGGGAATTTCGCGCAAAGTAAACGAAGCGCTCGAGATGGTACAACTTTCGTCGAAGTCTGATCGCAAACCATCCCAAATGTCCGGTGGCGAGAAGCAACGGGCGGCCCTGGCGCGCTCGCTGGTGCTCGCCCCCGACTTACTCTTGCTCGACGAGCCTCTCTCCGCACTTGACCCGAACCTGCGCCAACAGGTGCGCCTCGAGTTGAAGGCCCTGCAACGCCGCGTCGGCATCACCTTCCTGATGGTGACCCACGATCAGGAGGAGGCTCTCTCGATGGCCGATCGCATCACGCTGCTCAACAAAGGGCGCGTTGAGCAAGTGGGCACTCCGCAACAGATGTACCTCACGCCTGCCAATCGCTTTACGGCGAGCTTTCTGGGCGATGTGAACTGGGTGGGCGACATTGGCGTGCGGCCAGAGTCGACGCGGCTGAGTCATGAGCCCGAACAGACGGCGCGGGCCGCTCGTGTCCTCCACAGTACCTTTCTAGGCGATTGCCACCACGTACACGTCGAGTTAGCCGGCGGCGAGCACTTGATGGCCCAAGTGCCGCGGTCCACTACGCAGTTTCATGCGGATGACGCGGTTCACGTCTGGTGGCATCCGGCCGACGAACTGCGCTTACCCCAGTGAAACGACTCCGGCTGGCGTTTCTTGCCCCCAGCGTGCTGATTCTCGCCACGCTCTTCCTCATCCCGCTGCTCATTGTCGCCGTTTACAGCGTCCAAAGCCGCGGCGCTTACGGCGGTGTCACTTTGCCGTGGAGCCTGGAAAGCTATGCCCGCATCTTCGATCCGCTCTATCTCAAGATCCTCTGGCGCTCCTTCTGGGTGGCCGCCGTCTCCACGCTAATTTGCTTGTTACTCGGCTTCCCGCTCGCCCTCTTCATCTCCCGCGCCGGACCTCGGCGCGGCCTCTACTTACAGTTAGTCATGCTGCCTTTCTGGACCAGTTTCCTCATCCGCACTTACGCCTGGATGTTCCTCCTGCGCGACACCGGCCTGATCAACACCGCCCTGCTGGCCACCGGCCTCATCCGGCAACCACTGCCGCTGCTCTACAACGACTTCGCCGTCATCCTCGGCCTCGTTTATGGCTTCTTGCCCTTTATGGTGCTGCCGCTGTATACCAACCTCGAGAAGCTCGACCCTGCCTTGCTTGAAGCCGCGGCCGACTTAGGCGCTCGCCCCCTGACGGCCCTCGCCCGCGTTACCTTGCCGCTGTGCCGCCCCGGCATGATGGCGGGCGGCATCTTGGTCTTCATCCCTTGCCTGGGTGCCTACCTCACGCCCGACCTCATGGGTGGCGGCAAGAGCATCATGATCGGCACCCTGGTGCAAAACCAATTCACCACCGCGCGGGACTGGCCCTTCGGCGCCGCGCTCTCGCTGTTCGTCATGGCCCTCACGCTCGGCCTCTTGTATTTAGTCTCGAAGCGCTCCGGCAGGGAGGACTTACTCTAAGTGCGCCTGCTGAGGTTGTATGCCGTATTCGCTTACGCATTTTTGCACTTACCTTTGTTAGTGCTCTCGGTGTTCAGCTTCAACCAATCGCGTTTCACCCAATGGGAAGGGTTTTCGCTGCGCTGGTACGCCCAAGCCTTCGCTGACCCCGCCTTGCGCGAAGCCACCGTAAACTCGCTCCTGATCGGCGGCGCATCCACCGCCTTGGCCACCGCCCTCGGCACGCTCTGTGCTTACGCATTGTGGAAGAAACGGTCCCCACGCATCACCGGGGCGCTGTATCTTTCCTTGATGACACCCGAAATCGTCACCGGTGTCGCACTGCTCGCGTTCTACCAATGGCTTTTCCACCTCCTGAACTTACAACTCGGCATGTTCACCGTGATCCTCGCCCACGTCAGTTTCTGCCTCGCCTACGTCGTCATCGTCGTGATGGCCCGCTTGCGCACCATGGACGCGACGCTCGAGGAAGCCGCGCTCGACCTGGGCGCCAACGAGTGGAAAGCCTTCTACCTAATCACCCTGCCGCAATTGTTCCCGGCCATGCTCAGCGCAGCCTTGCTGGCCTTCACCATTTCCTTTGATGACTTCGTCATTACCTCCCTGGTCGCCGGCGTCGACTCCGAGACCCTGCCGATGGTAATGTATGCCACGGCCCGGCGAGGCGTCAGCCCCTTGCTCAATGCCGTCTCGACGATCATCGTGATGGGCCTGGGCGTGTTGATTTTGGTTTCTGAAAGGCTGCAGGCAAAAACGTGAACCGCCGTACGCTCTTCTTCTCCGGGCTCACCGGCCTCGCCGGCTGCTATCGTAGCTCGCAGCCGAGGCTCAACGTCTACAACTGGTCGAATTACATCGGGCCAAATACGATTGCCGAGTTTGAAAAACGCACGGGCATCCACATCCGCTACGGTATTTTTGAAAGCTCCGACGAGTTACTCGCCAAAGCACTCACTGGCAATTGCGGTTGGGACGTCGCATTCCCCACCAATCACCACATTGCCCCATTGCGCGAATACAATTTACTCGCTCCGCTCGACCACTCGCGCCTGCCCAACCTCAAATACCTCGCCCCCGGTTTTCAATCTCCCGAGTGGGACCCTCAGCTCAAACACTCCGTTCCTTACATGAGCACCGCCGCCGGCATCGTCTACAACCGTCGCCAATTGGGCCCACTTACCCGCTGGGCGGATCTCTGGGAAACCAAAGTCTCCGGCCGCATGACCATGCTCGACGCGCAGGATGACGTCCTCGGTGCCTGCCTGGTAAAGCTCGGCCATGATTGGAATGCGACCAGCGAAACCCACCTCCGCGCCGCGCAACGCGAAGCCATTCGCCAGAAGCCCTTACTGCGCGCCTATCTCAATGCCGAGGTGCGAGACCAGGTAGTGGCCGGCGACGTGCTTGCCGCGCAGATGTGGACCACCACCATGCTGCCGGTGATGGCCCAGTCGCCGCAGCTCGACTTCATCTATCCGGCTGAAGGCTTTGTGCGCTACGCCGAGTCCGCCGTCATCTTGCGCGAGAGCCCGCGTGCCGAAGCTGCGCACCGCTTCATCGATTTCCTGCTGCAGCCGGAGGTCGCCGCCGCCTGTGTGATCGCCGAAAAGACCGGGCCGGTGCTATCCGGCGTGCGCGAACTTCTCCCCAGCGCCCTGCGCGACCAGCCCTTGCTCTTCCCCGCCCCCGCTGACCTCGCCCGCAGCGTTTGGCTCCGCACCATGCCCCCCGCCGCCCAGCGCCTGCGCGACCGCTTCTGGACCGAAATCAAAAGCGCGTAAACTAACAGTGATGAAAGAATTCTTTTCTCCACGCCCGCCCCGGCGCGATATCTTCCGCAATTCCGCCCTCGGCTTCCTGGCCAGTTGGCTGCCCGCAACCGCCGCGGCGGCACCGGCTAAGGGGCTGCAGTTGGGCACCACGATGTACGAATCCATTGGCGTCAAGCCGCTCATCAACGCGCGCGGCACCTTCACCATCATCAGCGGCTCCACCATGCTGCCAGAAGTGCGCGAGGCGATGACCGAGGCTGCGCAGCACCACGTCCACATCGACGAACTGCAAGCTGGTGTGGGCGCGCGCATCGCGGAGCTTCTGCAAGCCGAGTCCGCGATCGTTACCAATGGCTGCAGCGCGGCGATTACCCACGCCACCGCCGCCTGCATCGCGGGCGGCAACCCCGACCTGCACGTGCGCCTGCCCAACCTCGCCGGATTCCCGAAGGATGAAGTGATCATTCCGCGTCACTCGCGCAACGTCTACGATGCCGCCGTTCGCGCCGTGGGCGCTCGTGTCGTCGAGGCGGGCACCGTCGAAGAGTTGGAATTGGCCTTCGGTCCCCGCACCGCCATGATCTACATCCTGGCCGGACCCAATGCTGAGAGCGGCCCGCTCACCACGCAAGTAATTTGCGACATGGCCAAAAAGCGCAACGTCCCGGTCTTTGTCGATGCGGCCGCCGAGATCCTCACCGTGCCCAATGTCCATTTAGCCAAAGGCGCGACGCTGGTCGCTTACAGTGGCGGCAAGTGCATCCGCGGCCCGCAGACCGCCGGCCTTCTGCTCGGCCGCAAGGACTTGATCCAGGCCGCCTGGGTCCACAGCGCGCCGCATCATGGCTATGCCCGGTCTTTGAAGATTGGTAAAGAAGAGACGATGGGCATGCTGATGGCGGTGGAAATGTGGTTTAAGCGCGACCACGATGCAGAATGGAAGACGTGGCTGTCGCGTTTGGACCGCGTGGCCAAGCGCGTTGAAGTCATCCCCGGCGTCACCACTTCGGTGCGGATGCCCGATGGCCTTTCGAACAAGCACCCTACGCTCAACATTCGTTGGGACCCGGCTAAACTCGGCGTCACCGGCCGCGCCGTCGCCCGCCATCTCTTCACCACCGAGCCCCGCATCGCCCTGCCCACGGGCGCTGCCGATAACGGCGTCTCCGTCGTGCCCTACATGATGCACAACGGCGAAGACAAGATCGTCGCCGATCGCCTGCACGCCGCGATCACCTCGCCGCCCAAAGCCGAGGCCGCACCTTCGACCGCCGCCCCAGCTACCGACTTAAGCGGCCGCTGGGACGTGCGCATTGACTACCGGGCCAGTTCCTCCGAACATGTGCTGCATCTCAAGCAGCAGGCCGATAAACTCGAAGGCACCCACCAAGGCGACTTCCTGTCTCGAGACTTATCGGGGGCCATCCACGGCAATGAAGTCCGCATCGCGAGTAGTGTCAACGAACGCCATGGCGATTCGCTGCAATACGAGTTCTCCGGTACGCTGCAAGGAGATACGCTCGCTGGCACGCTCAGCATGGGCGAGTACTTAGAGGCGCGTTTCACGGCCAAACGCCACGACGTCCGCCCGAGAGGATAAATGGCACTCACGGTATTGTTATTAGTTTCATTCGCCCAAGCGCCGGATCTCTTTGAAAGTAAGATCCGGCCGGTTCTGGCCAGCAGTTGCTATAGCTGTCATTCCTCAAAGATGAAAGCGCCTATGGGCGGCTTGGTCCTCGACACCCGGGCGGGCTTGCGCAAAGTTGTCACTCCCGGCAAGCCGGCCGAAAGCCGGTTACTGCAAGCACTCAGCTACCAGGATCAACACTTACAAATGCCTCCCAGCGGTAAGCTCGCCGCGCCAGTGATCGAGAGCTTTGAGCGCTGGGTGGCCAGCGGAGCCGTCGACCCACGGGTGGACGCAGCCGCAACCGCCACCAAAGCCCTCCGCGGCATGTCGGTCGAAGATGGCCGCAAATGGTGGGCGTTTCAGGCAGTGAAGGCGTCCCCTGCACCCGTCGTCAAGGCTACGGCTTGGCCACACCGGAAGATCGATTCGTACCTACTCAGCAAACTTGAGGAAAAGAAGCTGGCACCGTCGCCCAGGGCCGACGCCCGGACGCTCGCGCAACGCGCCTACCTGGACTTACTCGGACTGCGTCCCACTTATGACGAGATCGAGGCCTTTGCCAAAGATACTTCACCCAACGCCTACGAAAAACTCATCAACCAGTTACTCGCCTCGCCACACTACGGCGAAGCCTGGGGCCGCCACTGGCTCGATGTGGCGCGCTATGCCGAAGATAACCCTACGTCTGAGGCCACCAACCCGCCTTACCCCTACGCCTGGCGTTATCGCGATTGGGTAATTGAGGCCCTGAACCGGGACGAGCCCTATGACCGGTTCGTGAAGCTCCAACTCGCCGCCGACCTGATGCCGGACACCCAACGTGAGGACTTACGAGCGCTCGGTTACCTAGGTGCCGCGCCGGTGTATCACAAGGATCAGCGGCTTTCGCTAGACGTTATTTACACCTTCCTCACCGACGACTGGGACGAACGCGTCGACGCAGTCTCGCGTGGATTGCTCGGCCTCACCGTCGCCTGTGCCCGTTGTCACGATCATAAATTCGATCCGATTCCCACCAAGGACTACTACGGCCTGGCTGGCGTGTTCGCCTCCACCATGCGTTCCGAGCGGCCCACGTTCGAGGTGGATCCGCAGGTGGAAGCCCGCTACCAATGGCTCGAGCGCCGCCTTTTTGACCTCGCTTACTCCCGCAACGTCCTCACTGGCGAACCCACGACCGTGGTCGGTTCGGAAGCACGGGTGGTCCTCTGGAAAGAGGAGATTGCCAAGTTGCGGGCGGAAGCAGAAGCCTTGCGCGAGCGTTACCCGAAGTTAGTGCAGAACCTGGAGAAATACTGGCGAGACCCAGTAGCGCGCCCGGTCCCTTCCGCTAAGTTACCCGCCGAGGCCACCGGCCGCCGCCGGCCCGGCGCTTCGAACGAGCCGTTTATGAACACGGTGTACGATGCCGCCCAGTATGTGGATGGCAGCGATGCCAATTACACCTGGATCCACTACAAGACCGGCGAAAGCCGAGACTTGCCC
>JAYVUQ010000728.1:0-3077 GCA_043787785.1 Bryobacteraceae bacterium | reverse complement strand
TCGACGTCATCGACTTAGTCACCCAGCGCCAGCGCCCCCTGCGCTTGTGGAACGCCCCCGCCATCATTGGCGTCCGCTCCAGCAACATCCTGATTTTGCTCAACTACGGCGTTAGCGTTCCCGAAGATATCCAGGCCCATGTCTGGGGCCACTTCTCCCGCGCACTGCTGCACGCGCCCGGCTCCACGCCGGCATTGCTCCCGGTGGCCAAGCGATCCGCCATGACCGAAGTGTTTATCCCCAAGCTCGAACGTGCCTGCGCCATTGAATTCTCTTAGCTCGCTTGGCGGTCAGTTCTCGTGGTTGCTACGATAGACAAGGCTCGTCTCCATTGCGGTCTCCACCGCGGCCTCCGTCGGTCGAACCCATCTTTAGTTTTTTGCTCCAGCATGCCGGCTCATGCCCGCCGCCGGGAGCAGGAGGATCCATTGAAACACACCCAGCGTAAGCTTATCCTGGCCGGCTTAGCGGCGACGTCCGTCTTTCTAGCCGCAGCCGCGCAGCCGAGCGATGCGGCCCTCCAGGCCAAAGCCAAAGGCATTCACGACCGCGTCATTAAACTCGACACACACAACGATATTGAGCCTGCCAACTTCACGGCCGATTGCAACTACACCAAGCGCCTCACCACGCAGGTGAATCTGCCGAAAATGGTGGAAGGCGACATGGATGTTTCGTTCTTGATCGTTTACGTCGGCCAGGGTCCACTTACTCCCGAAGGGTTCGACGACGCCTACCGGCAGGCGGTGGCCAAATTCGACGCCATTCATCGCTTAACCGAAAAGATCGCTCCCGACAGCATGGGCCTGGCGCTCACGCCCGCCCAGGTCCGCGCCATGCACCAGCGCGGTCTGCGTATTGCCGTCATTGGCGTCGAAAACGGCTATCCCATTGGCACCGACATCAAGCGCGTGAAAGAGTTCTACGACCGCGGCGCGCGCTACCTCTCTCTCGCCCACAACGGCAACAGCCAACTCGCCGATTCCAATACCGGCGAAGCCCAAGGCTACCTCTACCACAACGGATTGTCGCCGCTCGGCCGCGAGGTGATCGCCGAGATGAATCGCCTGGGCGTCATGGTGGACCTTTCCCATCCTTCCAAGGGCGCCAATCTCGAGGCCATTCGCCTATCTAAGGCTCCCGTGATTGCGTCGCACTCCGGCGTGCGCGCCCTCGCCGACGTCAGCCGGAACATGGATGACGAACTCCTACTCGCCCTCAAAAAGAATGGTGGCGTGGTGCAAGTGGTGGGCTTTGCCGCTTACGTCAAAGCGGAGGCCAAGGAACGCGCCGAGGCGTTAACCAAATTGCGCAACGATTTCTTCGGCACGGGCCTCTTAGGTGCGGGCCTTCCCGGTGCTGGCCGGGCCCGTGCTCCGGGTGCGGCAGCCGCTGCGTCCCGTCCCTGCCCGGTGGAAGACGAGCACGGCCCCACTGCTGCCGGAGGACGCCAGCGAACGGCTGGATTGCTCGCCATGCTGCCACCCGATCGCCGGGCGAACTTTGAAAAGCAGATGGCGCAGATCGATGCCCAGCATCCCGCCGGTCCCCGCGCTAACGTGATGGACTTCGTCAATCACATCGACTATGCCGTCAAGCTCATCGGCATCGACCACGTCGGCATCTCTTCGGATTTCGACGGCGGCGGCGGTATCGACGGCTGGAATAGCGCCGCCGAGGCCTTCAATGTCACCCTCGAACTGGTGCAACGCGGCTACACCGAAGAGCAGATCGGAAAAATGTGGAGCGGCAATCTGCTGCGTGTCTGGGGCGAGGTGGAGAAGGTCGCGCAAAAGCTGCAAAAGAAATAGGCCCCCAGCTTACTTCACGCTCATCCGCCGGATCTCCGCCGGCGGCGTGAGCTTCTGCAAAGTAACCGGCATTTGGTGAATTCGCTTCACCACCTCCATGCCGCGCACCACATAGCCGAAAGCGGCAAATCCTTGCCCATCCGGATTGCGCTGGCCGCCAAAATCGAGCGACGGCTGCTCGCCGATACAGATAAAGAAGTCGGCCGTGGCCGTGTCCGGCCCATCCCTCGCCATCGATATTACGCCATCCCGGTGCATCAGCCCCGTCAGGCTCGTACGCTCCAGAGCCACCGCAGGTAACTTAGGCGTTCTTGCGCCAGGGCCGCCTTGGATCACTTCGATCTTGATCTTACTCTGCGGCTGATTATCCATCCTTACCGTCCGGTGAAAACGCCCTTGGTCATAATGATGTTCCTTCACATAACGCAGGAAGTTAATCGCTGTGAGAGGTGCTTTTTCGGCCTGAACTACCACCTCAATCTCCCCGAAGCTGGTTTCGATAATCACGTGTGGATCAGCGGCCAAAGTTAACAACAATAGGGTGATCATGCATTCCCCTGTCTCACCGGTACCGGAGACATCACCGCGTCGGGCGCGGCACGCCGAATCATCTCCATGCCAATTTGCGCCCGCCTTACCCGTTCGCGCGAAAGCGCCACGGCCGTATTTTCTAAATGCGAGCCGCAGGGATAAATATCGGGCGAATTGCGCAGGCCATACTTCAAGTAAATCGGTGCCGCCACCCGAATCAATTCCGGAATCTCGTAATAACGAAGAAAGCCACCGATGTTATCGGGAGCCTCCACGTAGAAATCAATCGGTGCCTTTACCGCCGCGCGGATACTGGCGATCTGCGGAATAGTGAGATCGGAGGGGATATTCAGCGTAGTAGCGCCCAGGTCCTCTTGCAGACGCGCGCTGGCTGGGTTGGCCGGCGCAATCATCACCGACGTCTTGATAATCAAGTCGGGCGGCAGATCGCCCGAGCGTTTCATTTCGCCCATCACTTTCAGTAACCCCAAATCGGACACGAGAATGCTATTCACCCCCAGTTTCACGGCGCGCTGGACATCTTCGATGGCAAAGCCTAACTGATCGCCGCCCCGCAGGCTCAGCCCCAGCGTCTTCCCCGCCGGCGAATAAGCTTGCGCGCCAATATCGAAGGTTGCTCGCGGACCCACGAATAGGTTCAGTTCCACGCCACCGGCGGTCTCGCACTGGGATACCATCTGCGTAATTTCATCGTCGGTCAGCAGCATAATGCCG
>JAYVUQ010000727.1:0-2822 GCA_043787785.1 Bryobacteraceae bacterium | reverse complement strand
GGCTCGGGTGAGCACACCTACGAAGCCATCCACGATTGGGGCGAACTGCCGGCCAACATCAAGTATGGCAACTGCCACGGAGTGATGGAAGATTCGCAGGGCCGCATCTTCGTTCACCACACCGTGAATGCTGCCTCCGAGAGCAGTGACTCGATGGTGATTTACGACGCCAAAGGCAAGTTCGTCAAAAGCTGGGGCAAAGAGTTTAAGGGCGGCGCGCACGGGCTGCACCTGCTGAAAGAAGGCAACACCGAATACCTCTACCTTTGCGACACCAAGCGGGGACTGGTGGTCAAAACCGACCTTGACGGCCGCGAAGTCTGGAGCATCGGCTATCCCAAAGAAGCCAAGGGCTACGAGCCCGGCGCCGATGGCAAGCTGCCCAAGTACAGCCCGACGAACTTAACCGTATCGCCCAACGGCGACGTGTATGTCGGCGACGGCTACGGCTCCAGTTGGGTAAACGTCTACAACAAAGACGGCAAGTACAAAATGAGCTTTGGGCCGAAAGGCAAAGAGAAGGGCGAACTGAATAGTCCGCACGGCATTATGTGCGATATGCGCCAGGGTGCGGCCAAGGCCACCATCATCGTGGCTGACCGCGGCAATGCCCGCCTGCAGCGCTTCTCGCTTGCTGGCGAACACATCGAGTTCCTGGCCGGCACCACGTTGCCGTGCCATCTGCACACGCATGCCAAGTCCGGCGATGTCGTCGTGCCGGACCTCGGCGCGCGCGTCACCCTGTTCGACAAGAACATGCAGTTGATCGGCCATCTTGGTAACGACTCGGCCAGCAAGTGGCGCGAGACCCGCGTCAAGGCGCGTGATGCTTTCACGCCTGGTAAGTTTGTCTGCCCCCACGGCGCTTGCTTCGATCGGAAGGGCAATATCTTCGTGGCCGAATGGGTGGAAGTGGGCCGCGTCACCAAACTGCGCAAGGTCTAAGCGAGATCGGTCTGGGAAAAGTCGTTGCCCTGGTAGAGTAGCGGTTCCCGCCGGACTTTGGCTAGGGCGTATGAAAAGCAATCACCAAAATTAAGGGCCGCTTTATGGCGGCCCTTTCCATATTTCTCAAAGGCGCGGACGGCTACGAACGATTGCTCCTCGTCAACCGCAATGAGTTTGATGTCGTTGCGAATGACGAAGAGTTCAAGCTCTGGGATTCCCAGTTCGCCTTTTACGTACATCATCTTGATCCCGCATTCCAGAAAACTGGCCACTGACATTTCGAGCAGTGGTGTTTCCGCGATCTGGTCCGCGTAGGCCAGTGCCATGGGCTCATTCAGCATGATGGCGATGATGATGGACGAATCGATCACCATCTCAAGTAGGCAGTCCGCATTCGTCCCAACCGAAGATCTCATTGTCGGTTGCATGGGAAAGCGTGGGAAGCTTCGTCACGCGTTCTGTAATTTCCCTCATGGCGCGGAGTCTCGCTTCTTTGTCGTGCGGCTGACGGCACTTCAGTAGGTTGAGCCGATCATTCAGGGCATGAGTGACGGCAGCAGTGAGAGACTCGCCGGTCAGGCTCACAATTTCGCGGGCCATCGCTTCCGCTTCGGGGTTACGAATGGAGAATGCCATAAGCGGAGTATAGCATTTTCCACTTTTGTAATACAGGCGGATCAGATCTCCTGCGCATGCCCCGCCGACAAGCCTCCGTCTACCGATAGCGCTTGCCCGGTAATCCAGGCCGCGTCGTCTGAAGCTAGGAAACAAATCGACTTAGCCACTTCCTCCGCTTCCCCGATCCGTCCCAGCGGATGCAGCGCCGCCAACCTCGTCGTTCGCTCAGCATCATCCAAAATCGGCTGGATAAACGGCGTTCGTACGAATCCGGGGCACACGCAGTTCACCCGAATCCCCTGCGGCGCGTAGTCGAGCGCCATGTTGCGCGTCAGGGCCACGATCGCTCCCTTGGAGGCTGAATAGGCTGCCCGCTGGCGAAAGCCGGTCACCGCGACTACAGAGGCCACGTGGACGATGGCTGAGCCTCGGCGCATGAGAGGCAAGGCGTGCTTGGCCGCCAGAAATGCCCCTTTCACGTTCACGGCGAAGACTTGGTCCCAACCGGCGGCATCTTGCTCATGTACCGACTTCCGCAGGGCCGTTCCCGCGCAGGTCACTAGCACGTCCACCTGCCTCAGGCCGGCCAAATGCTCGACGATGGCGTCCTCGTCCGTGACGTCGCACGGGCGTTCGCCCTGCCGGTCTAGCACCACCACCCGCGCCCCTCCCGCTCTCAGGAGCTCCACGGTGGCCGCCCCAATGCCGGAGGCGCCACCCGTCACGATCGCTGTCTTTGAGGTGAACCGCATGTCGAACAGGCTACACTAAGAGTTCCCCGCCGATTTGAACAATATGGAATTTGAAAAAGTCTACGAGCCCCAGCGTTTTGAGCCGCATTGGGCCGAATGGTGGATCAGCCACGGTTGTTTCACGCCAGATCCCGCCTCCACGGCGCCCATGTACTCGCTGGTAATTCCCCCTCCGAATGTCACCGGCTCGCTGCATATGGGCCACATGCTGGAACACACCATCATGGACGTCACCATCCGCACCCAGCGCATGCGCGGCCGCAAGACGCTTTGGCTGCCGGGTATGGACCATGCCGGTATCGCTACCCAAATGGTGGTGGAACGCAAACTGCTGGCCGAAGAAAAGATCACCCGGCGCGAACTGGGTCGGCCCGAATTTCAGAAGCGCATCTGGGCGTGGAAAGAGCAAAGCGGCGGCCGCATCATCGAGCAGATGAAGAGCGTCGGCGCGTCCTGCGATTGGACTCGCGAGCGTTTCACCATGGACCCCGGCCTCTCTCGCGC
>JAYVUQ010000726.1:0-6620 GCA_043787785.1 Bryobacteraceae bacterium | reverse complement strand
ATGCCCCCCGCCTCCAACACCCTCCCCGCCCCACAAGCCTCCGCCCGCAGTGGTTAATTCGAGGTCACGCGGCGGTAGAGAAATTCAAATGGCGCTTTGCTGCGAAAGGTGAGCGTGTCGGTGCGCGCCGCATTAGCCACCGCTGACGATGCCGATGTCCCCTGTACCACCGGCTGACCTTGTTCGCCGGGATTACCACCGACGCGATGGGCGTGCTTAGAAACGCGAGTGACACGGGCACCGCGCGGACGCCGATCAATGCGGTCGATCTCCGCGCGGCGAATCGCCACTTGTGAATCCTGCAGCAGGACGATCAAATGATCGTCAGTGGCTTCATCCATCCTGGCGATCACCGGAGCTTTCACGTCGCGTTTGAAGATGCGGAGGTCGGTGCCTGCCTCTACCGCCCGGACTTTGTCCCAAGCGCCTTCATCGGCAAACAGCATCAGCCAGCACATGAGGAACATGCCGGTATTCTAGCTCAACGTTCCGCCGCCAACTGACGTCCGGTGCTCTGCTCTGTAAATACGGCCTCGCCAGCCAAATTCACCCGGCCCCAACGCAGCCCTAACTGAACCTCGCCCCAGCCGCCGCAGAACGGACGGGCCGCTTGATAACGGGGCTGCACAGCAAACCGGCCCTGGCGATCGATATAGCCCCAACGCCCATACCACTTCACACTCGCCACGCCCTCGCTAAAGTCGCCGCATTCGTCATAGACAGGATTCATCACGTAGTGGCCCTCCATGTCGATGAAGCCCCACTTCTCCACCAACTTTGCGGCAGCCAACCCTTCGACAAACGACCGGGCCGCAGCGAACCCAGGGTGAATGGCCGGGGCGCCGGACTCGTCTACATAGCCCCAATTTCCGCCAAAGTCGACCGGCGTCAAAAACAGCGGCTTACCCATCGAGATCGCACCGCTTTGCCGCAGCCGGCCATAGGCTTCGTTGATGCGCTTCAACTGACGGTCGGCCCGCAGGCGGAGGCGCTCGTTTTCGTGCTGAAAACGGTCTGGGTGCCAAACCTTCACCAGATCCACATAAGCGGTCTTGATCTCCTCGGCTGGCGCGCCGGGCACAAGATCTAAAACGGCGTAGGAACTAGTCAGATCTTCCGGCATACCCAAAAGGGTAAGATCGGCTGGCGGCCGGGCAGTCTTTAGCTACCAGCCTTTGACGACATCCACCTGAGGCAAGGTGGCCTTTAGCTTCTTAATGCCTTCGTCGGTCACCTTTGTTTGCCACACATAAAGGCTCTTGAGGGCGGGAAGGCCCTTTAAGTGATCCAAACCCGCATCAGTGACGGCGGTGTTGTAGAGGTTCAAGTAGGTGAGTTTTTTCAAGTCCTTCAGGTGAACCAACCCTTTATCCGTAATCTTCGTTCCTTCGAGGTGCAGGGTCGTCAGGTCGGTAAGACCCTTCAGATACACCAAGCCAGCGTCGGTGACCGAGGTCCGGCCGAGGTGGACGGAGATGACGTTCTTCAATTGCGCCACCGGCGCGATTTGTTCGTCCTTAATGGCCGCACCTTGCAGGTAGAAGCTGACGTCAAGACGGGCATCTTCCTGCGCTACGGGCCGGACGCTGCCGCCCGCCTTCTCAATCGCGGCGATCGCTTTGGCGTCTGCGCCCGCAGGCGCGGCCTTCGCCGCATCAGGCGCCTTGGCGGCAGGCGCCTTGGCCGGGGCAGCCTTCGCCGCAGGTTCAGTTTTCTTTGCTTGCCACATCATGGTGTTGAATAGTCTATCAACGCTGGCGTGGCCAGGGAAGCCAGCGCCCGGCGGCAGACTTCGGCATGCCGCGCGGGCTTGTCGTGCCGCAACTTGTGACGCATGGCTTCGTCCAACTGTGGCAGCAAGTCGAACGTAATGTTGGCCGGCTGGTAATGATCTGGATCGGCGTGGGCGATGTAGTGCGCCAACGAGCCCAAGGCCGTTTCGCGCGCCATCGCCGCTGGCGCTTCGCCGCGAGCGACGGCCCCTGCAAATTGGCCAGCCATTAGTCCGGTGGCGATACTTTCCACGTAGCCCTCGACGCCAGATATTTGCCCCGCAAACAATACCCGGGGATTGGCTTTTAATTGCAGTGTGCGATTGAGGAGGGTGGGGCTATTGATGTAAGTATTACGATGAATTTGTCCGTAACGTAGAAACTCTGCGTTCTCCAGGCCGGGAATGAGTCGCAGGATCCGCTTTTGCTCGCCAAAACGTAAGTGGTTCTGAAAGCCAACTAAGTTGTAACTATCCGCGCGCGCATTTTCCTGCCGTAGTTGCACCACCGCGCACGCCCGGTAACCTGTGCGCGGGTCGGTAAGACCCATCGGCTTCTTCGGGCCGAAGCGAAGCGTCTCGCGGCCGCGCCGCGCCAGCACTTCGATGGGTAAGCAGGCTTCGAAGTATGGCGTGCCGGGCGCGTCGGCCGGGATGTGGGCTGGCACGGCCGCGCCTCCCAAGAGCGCATCCAGGAATGCTTCGTATTGGTCCTTATTAAAAGGACAGTTCAGATAGTCGTCAGTGCCATCGAGCGACTTGCCGTAACGAGAAGCGGCGAAAGTGATCGAGCGGTCTACGGTATCGGCCTCGACGATGGGCGAGATGGAATCATAAAAATAGAGCCGATCGGAGCCGGTGAGTCGCGCGATCTCTTCGGCGAGGTCGCCAGACGTGAGGGGGCCGCTGGCGACGATAGTGATGCCGTCATTGGGAATGCGCGTTAGCTCCTCGCGACGCAGAGTGATGAGCGGTTCATTCTCAATGCGGCGGGTGACTTCGGCAGCAAAGCCGACGCGATCCACCGTGAGCGCCTGCCCGCCGGGAACTCGCGCCACTTGGGCGCATTCGAGCAGGAGAGAACCCATGCGGCGCAGCTCTTCTTTCAACAGCCAAGGCGCCGTGTTCTCTGTCTCGCTCTTGAGCGAATTGGAGCAGACCAGTTCGGCGAGCCGGTCCGTTTGGTGCGCGTCGGTCATGCGGACGGGACGCATTTCGTAGAGCGTGGAAGCTAAGCCTTGGCGCGCCAATTGCCAGGCCGCTTCTGTACCGGCCAAGCCGGCGCCGATGATGTGGAGTGGTGTCAAACTAATAATAGTTTAGGCCTTCATGTCCGACCCCACCGTGGTCCGAACCCACCGCCGCGCCCGGTACACGATACCTGATAGACTCCACCCGGGAGATTCATCCATGTGGAACGATACTGACCTGCAGCACCACGTTGAACAAGAGCTCGAATGGGAGCCCAGTGTACATAAGCGGCAAATCGGCGTCATCGTGAAAGCCGGTGCCGTACACCTGACTGGCCACGTCGATAGTTATTGGGAGAAATGCCAGGCGGAAACGGCGGCTTGGCGCGTGGCCCACATCAACAACATCGTCAACGAAATTCGGGTAGAGTTGCCCTTCAGCCAACAACGCGACGATGACGAGTTGGCGTTGGCCGCCATGGGTGTGCTGGAAACGAACTCCCTGGTGCCCGCCACCGTCGAAGTGCAAGTGAAAGGTGGTGGCCTCACTCTGCTCGGCAGCGTCGAGTTTCACTATCAGAAGGACGCAGCCGAAACTGCTTTACGGCCATTGCGCGGCTTGCACAGCCTGCGCAACGATCTTGTTATCCAACCGGCGGTTCGATTGGGCGAAGTAAAGGCCCCGGTGGAAGAGGCCTTTAAGCGTAGCGCGCTGATTGATTCAAACCGCATCAAAGTCCACATCGCACAGAACGTCATCAGTCTGCGCGGCCACGCGCGCACCCACGCAGAACGAGAAGCGGCGCTACATGCCGCTTGGTCAGCCCCCGGAGTCGTCAACGTGGAGGATCACCTTAGCATCGGCACCTGAGCCGCCCCTCCCGAGGCGTTATCCTGACGGTTAGCCCGAAGGAGCAAACAGTGTACTTAGCAGACCTCACTTGGCCGGCGATGGCCGCACTCGACCGCAACACGCCCGTCGTGATTCCCGTCGCGGCCGTTGAGCAGCACGGCCATCATCTGCCCGTCTATACCGACAGCCTGCTATTGGGCGAGGTGGTGCGTCGTGTGGAGTTGGCCATGGGCAACCGGGCCTTGTTTGCGCCCTTGCAATGGCTAGGCAACTCGCATCACCACATCGACTTTCCCGGAACCATCTCGGCCGGACCACGCCTCTACCTGGACCTCTTGCGCGAACTTGCCGAAAACTTGCTGATGCACGGCTTCACAAGGATCGTTTTCTTGAATGGCCACGGCGGCAACATCGTCCCGGGCAAGCAGGCCGTCTTTGAATTGCGACAACACCATCGCGAGCGGAATGACTTACTTCTGCTATTTTCCACTTACTGGGAATTTTCGCAGCCCACGGGCATGGAGCAAACAGCCATGGGCCACGCCTGCGAATGGGAAACATCCATGATCCAGACGCTGGCACCGCACCTCGTTGTGGGGGACGTAGCCAAGCTCGAAACCGTACCGTTTGGCTTCGGCTTTGAGCCCGCTTACCGCGGCTGGACTACGAAGGACCGTACCGTCCGCGGCCACATCGGCTCACCGCAGCTGGCAACGCCAGAAAAAGGCAAGCTCCTCTTCAGCACCTTTGCCGCCGGCGTCGAACAGTTCCTAAACCAAGTTACTCAGTGGGACGGCCAAAGCTGGTCTTAATGACTTCCTCTCGTAAGTGGTGGATCTGCGGACTGCTGCTGTGCGCCAGCACCATCAACTACATGGACCGGGTGACCTTGGCCAGCGTCGCCCGCCGCGTCATCGAAGAGTTCTCTCTCTCCAAGCAACAGTACGGCATGATTGAGCAGTATTTCGGCTACGCCTTCGCCGTCGGCTCGATTGTTTTCGGCATCATTGTCGATCGCGTCAGTGCGCGCTGGCTCTATCCGCTGGTGCTGTTGCTGTGGTCTGGCGCTGGGATGTTGACTGGGCTCGCGGGCATGGCCGGCTTCGGCTCCGCCTTTGGCACCTTGTTGCTATGCCGCACCTTTCTGGGCTTTTTTGAAAGCGGCCATTGGCCCTGCGCGCTGCGCACCACGCAGGCACTACTCGAGCCGAAGGACCGGGCACTGGGCAACAGCGTCCTGCAAAGCGGCGTCTCTATCGGCGCCATTGTCACGCCGGTGATCGTCGGCGCCATGCTGACCTCGGCACCCGGCAGTTGGCGCTTGCCCTTCCTCATCATCGGCGCCATTGGCGTTCTTTGGGTGCTGGCCTGGATCTACTCGACACGCGGCGTGACGATGGAAGTACAGTCGACCGTCGCTGCCGAACCCTTCTGGGAAGGCCTCGGTGTATTGGTGCGCGACCGGCGCTTTTGGATCTTAGCCTTCGTAGTTTCGGCCATCAACGGGCCCTGGGGCATCTTCCGCGTGTGGCTACCGCTCGTCTTTCAAGATCCCCGCGGCCTCGCTTTTACGGAAGCCGAAACGCTGGGCCGCATCCTGCCGGGTTACTACATCATGACCGACATTGGTTGCCTCGCTGCCGGCGCGGCTACCGTGTGGATGCATGGCCGAGGATCGAGTGTGCTCAACTCACGCCGGACGGTCTTTACCGTCTGCGCGCTGTTGACGATGCTCGCCATGTTTGTGCCAGCGCTTAGCCGGGGAGAATTGGCGATCCCCGGTGTACCGGCGCGGGTGGCGGCGATTACGGTGATGATGCTGGTGGCGGCGGGCAGCTTGGGCGTGTTTCCCTGTTACTACGCCTTCAGCCAGGAGCTTTCGCAACGGCGACTCGGGCTGGTGACGGGCCTATTGGGCTTCATCGCGTGGATCTCCTCGTCAAGCTTGCAACGGCCACTCGGCGCGCATGTTGACCGCACCGGCTCCTACGACATTGCCTTTCTGGTCGGCGCCTGGCCCTGCATCATGGCCGCCGCGCTTCTGTGGTTCTTTTGGGAGACCAAACCGGAGTAAACTGCCAGCTGTATGCGATTCTCTGCGATCTTGCTCTTTTGCGTGTTCCGCCTGGTTGCTCTGGAGCGACCCGAAACAAACTTCCGTGTCTTTCAATTTCCGGCCCATCAGATTCCGCGCATTGACGGTAAGACGGACGATTGGGCGATTGTGCCCGAGAGTTACTCGATCGGGGTTGACCAACTTAAGGACACAGTGAACAACACGCCGCTGAACCGCAAAGACCTTGACGTCAAGGTAAAAGTGGGCTGGGTGAAGGGGCTCAACCGCCTTTACTTCCTGTACGAGGCTTCGGACAATTACTGGGATTTTCGCCATCCCGACTTACACAACGACATTTTTGAAGTGGTCGTCGATGGCGACCTATCCGGCGGTCCCTTTATCAAGCAGATGCACCCGGTAAAGGGTTACGATCCCAACGAGGCGCACTTCGCGTTTCACGGTGTACACGCGCAGAACTATCACATCTTCACCCCGGCCGACCATAAGGACTGGGCCATGGTGTGGGGATGCCAGCCATGGATCAAGCATCTGCCCTATGCCAACGCCGCCTATGACTATAATTTCAAGCACGGCGAAAGCGGCAAGCTCACCCTCGAGTTCTACATCACGCCCTTTGACTACGCCGCATATGAGGGGCCTGAGCGATCTGTCGAGTCGAAGCTGTGGGAGAACAAAAAGATCGGGCTCTCCTGGTCAGTCTTAGACTACGACGACGATCAAGCCAAGACG
>JAYVUQ010000725.1:0-2505 GCA_043787785.1 Bryobacteraceae bacterium | reverse complement strand
TGACCTCAGCCGTGAAACTAACCTGCAGTTGATCGCCGACCGCGAAAAGTGGACCGCCGAAAAGCGCAACGAAGACCCGCTCCTATTCGCCTCCCACCCCGACTTCGTCACCTTCGCCCCCGATGGCCCGCTGCGCCAAATCTCGATTCCCCAAATGCGTCTCCTCAAAGAACGCGCCCAGTATCAGCCCCTCAAAGGCCGCCGCCGCGTCTTCCTCATCGACCGTATCGACCGCGCTAATGAGCAAGCAGCCAACTCGCTCCTGAAGACCCTCGAAGAGCCACCCGGCCATATGATCTTCGTCCTCACGGCAGAGAACGCCTATGACCTGCTGCCCACTATTCGCTCGCGTTCCCTGCAACTGGCCATGAACCCGCTGTCGCCCGATGACATGAGCGCCTTCCTCAAGAGCCGCCCCAAGCTCGACCATCTCGACCGTCGTCTGTGCCTGGCCGGCGGTAGCCCCGGCGTCGCTCTTACGCTCGACCTTGAGGTCTACGATAAACGCCGCTCCGCCATGCTTGCCCTGCTGAAGGTCGGCTCGCGCCAGGCGCCGTTCTCCACATGGCTCAAGTTCTCGGAGACCATCTCGGCCAGCAAAAGCGAGAAACTCGAGTTCTACTTGCAGGTGCTCTACGGGCTACTCGAAGACGTGCTCCAACTGAGGCACGGCGGCCAACACATCCAAAACCCCGACCTCAAACCAGACCTTCAAGCGATGGCCGCAGCCGTCAGTTTCCGCTGGATCCAAGTGGCCGTCAAACAAGTCGACCAAATGTCCGACTACCTCCGCCGCAACATCCAGAAAGGGATCGCCCTCGACGCCTTCGCTATCCGCTTACAAGCGCTCTAACTCTCATGCTCGTCCCGGTTGAGAGTGTTTCGCTCCCAGCTTACTCGTCGCAAAATTGAACCCATCTGGACAGACCTGAAGGTCTGTCCACACACTGGATGAGCCGAATAACTTAACCTAAGGCCCATTGCAATTGGGTGAAAACTTGGGTAGTCTTCTTGTTCGGACCGGAAAATGGGTGAGTACCTGGGGTCGATCCGGTGCGGAGGAGGCGCTACTACCATGATCGTGTTGCTCTTCGGCCCGCCAGGTTGCGGGAAGGGGACTCAGTCGCCTCGGATCCAGCAATGGCTCGGGATTCCGCTGATTGCGACCGGCGATATGCTCCGTCAGGAGATTCGCTCCCGCACCCGTTTGGGCCGCGGCATTGAGAGTTTGATGGCCGCGGGCGGCTACGTGGGCGACTCGCACATGAATCGTTTGCTTTTGCGGCGGACGCAGCAACCTGATTGCTCCCCAGGCTTCCTGATCGACGGCTATCCGCGCACCGTGGCGCAAGCGATCTTTCTCGAACGCCTTCGCGAAAAGCGTGGGCTGCCCGCGCCGGTCGTGATCCATTTGCAGGTGGCCGAAGACATGTTGCTAACGCGCCTCAGCGGGCGCCGGCAGTGCGCCGAATGCAAGCGGGTTCACAATATCTACACCAATCCGCCCCGCCAGGAAGGCCTGTGCGATTGCGGCGTGCCGCTCGAAGAGCGCAATGACGACCGGCCGGAAGTGGTGCGGGCGCGGTTGCAGCTATACGCCGAACAAACCAATCCGGTGCTCGACTACTATGGCCAACAGAATTGCTTCACGCTGGACGGCATGCGGCATCAAGACGAGGTCTTTGGCGAGATCCAAAGCATTTTGGAGTCCCAGTTGGTGCCGGTTCGGCAGAGGCAATCGGTGCGCGCGGCTGGGGGGTAAATTAATGCCCGGAGAAACCTGCTCCCTCCCGCCCAGCCGCGTACGGAGGTGAGCGGGTCACACGGCTGGAATATTCTTTTCGCTCAAGGACGAATCTCCACCTCAAACGACTTTGACCCCACGACTACGACAAGCCCGCAGTCGATGGCGAGTTCCGCTACCAGGGAGCCGGTAGGGGCCGGCGGCGTGGCGGCGCTTTTGGCCATCGAGAGGGCGGCAGAGGGCGGCAGGCCGGGGAGTTCAACGGGTCCAGCGGCATAGCTGGGGTCGGCACGCCAGATGCGCACGTAAATGTTGCCGTTCGAGCGTTGACGATTCAAGAGGGCGATCATCTCCGCCGGTGTTTTGCCCGCGAGGGTGCCGCCGGAAAAGAGATTCCGCATCTCGAACGCATTGAGCGTGGGGGCATCTCCGACCGTGAAATAGAGCGTGCCGGTTTTGGCGCCGGTAGGCACGGCGTATGCGATCGTCTTGCGCTCTTCGCGGCCATTTTCGGCGCTCAGCGCGACGGTGAGTTGCAGGGTATCGCCAGGCGCGGCTTGGCGCTGGCCGCTCCACGCGTTGTCGATCCGCCATTGTTGACGCTCCTCGGCGACCGTGAAATCCAGATCGATGCCCTTCGGCCGCAGGCCCGGCAGGACGCCTTCGAGAATCGTTGCCAGCGGTGTGGCGGCGGAAAGCGACGCCACGCCCAGCACGCTGAAGTCCCCCGTATATTGGTTGGCTAGGCGTACGGGGGGCAG
>JAYVUQ010000724.1:0-10737 GCA_043787785.1 Bryobacteraceae bacterium | reverse complement strand
TGGGATCTCACGTAATATAGTCGTTTTCGCGGGGGAAAGTTCTCATATATTTTTTCGCTATTTTGTTGAGCAAATCGACAATCTGGCTGTAAGCCATTGGTAATAAAATGTTTAGAAATTAGTCGGACTAAATGCTAAAAGGTTTGGAATGTTGGGGGTAATTTAAGATTTAGTCGGACTAAATGCTAAAAGGTTTGGAATGTTGGGGGTGGGGAGATTTTAGGTTGCTGGGCATGGACTTTTCGTTACGATCGTTGGATCCATGCCTTTTGTCGATGGCTGCCGATGGCTGCGTCGGACGATCCGTGGAAAAGGTTCGGGCCGTAAAAAGTGGGGCAGAGTTGCGCGTCTCCCAGAAGAACGCTAAAACACTCCTGTTGGGCAGGTTTGATGAGGCAACGGCCGAGAACCTCATCATCGTCGTGAAGGATTCGTAAATGGCGATTCCCAAAGACGACATTGAGCGCATTCTTCGGGTTCGCTGGCGATCGGCAAACCTGCGTTCGAGTGGCTGTATCGCGCTCAGGGTGCGAGTCAGTGAGCACGGCGCTACACTAGCGGGATGACTTCCCGCATCCTGTGTCTCTTTCTAGCCCTGGTAGCGCACGCGCAACAATTTGACGTAGTTATTGCCAATGGCCTCGTAATGGACCCCGAGAGCGGCCTGGACGCCCTACGCCACATCGGTATTCGCGGCGGCCGCATTGATGCTATCAGTGCGCGGCCACTGAGTGGAAAGACGGTGATCGAGGCCAAGGGCAAAGTAGTCGCGCCCGGCTTTATTGACTTACACGCCCATGGCCAAACCAACGAAGCCAATGAATATCAGATGCACGACGGTGTCACCACCGCTCTCGAACTCGAGGTAGGCGTCGCCAGCGTCGAAGCTTATCTGAAAGCACGGGAGCATAAAGCGCTGATCAACTACGGTGCCACCGCCTCGCATGGAATCACTCGCACCACGGTAATGCCCAAGTTCGCGGCGCTCGAAGCCGAGGCGCGGAAGACGGTGCTCGGATGGAATGAACTCATGAGCCCCGGCCGCTACGAACCGCTCACCCAGCCGGAGGAAATGACGAAATTGGCCGCTGGCCTGGAACGTGGACTGCGCGAAGGCGGGCTCGGCATTGGCATGGCCCATCAGTATTATCCGGCTGCTTCGCGCGAAGAAATCTTTCGGGTCTTTGAAATGGCCGCCCGCTGGAAGGTACCTATTTTTACACACGTGCGCTCCATGGGGGTGGATGCCATGCAAGAGGTGATTGCCAATGCCGCCACTACCGGCGCCTCGCTGCATATCGTCCACGTGAATAGCATGAGCCTGTCTGCCCTGCCGTTGGTGCTGGAGATGATCGGCGCGGCCCGCAAGCGTGGCCTCGACATCAGTACCGAAGCCTACCCCTACACCGCCGCTTCCACCCATCTGGAAAGCACGATTTTTGACGACGGCTGGCAGAAGCGCTTGAGTATCAGTTATGGCGACGTGCAGTGGGAAAAGACGGGCGAACGGCTGACGGCGGAGACCTTCGGCCCCTACCGCAAGCAAGGCGGCGTGGTGATCATGCACCTCATGAAGCCTGAATGGATTGCCCGCGCCATGGCTTCCCCGTTTGTGATGGTGGCTTCCGACGGTATGCCCTACGCCCCGGGCGCGCATCCGCGCAGCGCGGGCACGTTTTCTCGCGTTTTAGGCCGTTATGTGCGGGAGCAAAAGGTGCTGACGTTGATGGAGGGGCTCGCCAAGATGACCATCCAGCCGGCGCGGCGGCTGGAAGCGGTATCCCCGGCGATGAAACGCAAGGGGCGTCTGAAGGTGGGCGCGGACGCCGACATAACCGTTTTCGATCCAGCCGAAGTGATCGATACGGCCACTTTCGAAAAACTAAGCTTCTCGAAAGGCATCGAGCATGTGCTGGTGAACGGCGTCGCCGTGGTGCGGGCTGGCCAGACGGTGGCGGGAGCCATGCCGGGCCAGCCGGTTTTGGGCAACTACGGACGTTAGTGAGGCATCGGTTCGTCGCCGCTGGGCCCATAGATCGACGGAACCTTGGCACCCATCGGACGCAAGTAAGCGGAAAGCTGGCCGCGGTGATGGTTGGTGTGATTGAGAGCAAACGTGACAAAAGTAACGGTCGGCAACGTAAAGGCTCCGCCCCAAACGGTAACCACTTTGGCCAGATGTTCACCAGAAAGCGCTTTCGCTTTGGCCAGCGTCACCGGCTGCTGGGCGGCGTACCAGGCGACGATGCCGGCGATGGTTTCCGTGCCCGGCGCGCGTTCCGGCGGAGCCGCGTCGCCGCCGGCGATCGCCATGTCGAGCAGCATAATCTCGGCGGAGGCGATATGCCAGGCGAGGTCAATGGCCTTCATCGACTTCGGATCCGGCGTATAGTCCACCCCGCTGGCGGGTACGGCGGCAATTACGCGTTGGGTGGTTTTCCCTTCGCCCTCCAGTGTAGCCACCAGATATTCACAAATCGTCTTAGCATGTTCAGGATTCATGCCATTTACTCTAACTCTTGCCGCTCCGTTTCGCCACCGGAATTTACTTCGGATTCGCCAATCTCGTCGGCCCGGGCCGAGTAACGACGCAGCACCCGGATGACGTTCGAAGAGCCGTAACCGGCTCGCCGCAATTTACGATAGGCAGAGGCAAGGTGCTTTTCTTCCCGCAGATAAGCCGTCAAGTCGGTGTTCTTGAATTTGCGCGCCAGATACTGCACGATCATGGTCACTTCGTCTACGGTGGCAAAGGCGGCGGTGACGGTTTGCTGGGCGAGCGGCGTGTCCACCTTGCGCTGCCGCAGATCGCGCAATACTCGCGCTTGGCCATGCCCATCGCCTTCTAGGCGCAGGCGCGTGTAATGTTGAGCGAAGCGCGTATCATCCAGAAACTTCAACTCCCGCAAGTACTCAACAATAGGATCAATCGTCGAAGGCTCCAGGGCCCGGACCGCCAGTTTGTTGCGAAGTTCACCAACGGAGAGGGCGCGCCCAGCCAGAAGTCGCAGGGCATATTGCTTCAACTCCGGTGCGTCGAGTTTTTTGGGCTGGTTCCGCATCGCTCTCCATAGTAGACTAAAGGCAGCCGTAGTACGTTCATAGGAGTGCCCTAATGGAAGATGACAACAAGATTTCTTACTTTTTCCTTGGTTTGGGCCTGGGTGTGGCCGCAGGGCTGCTATTCGCGCCGCAGAGTGGCGAAGAGACTCGGGTGATGTTGAAGAATAAAGCGGACGAGGGCCGCGACTTGCTGAAGCAGCGCTCGGAAGCCCTGCGTGATCAAGCGAACGAAACCCTTCAGCGCGGTAAGGAGACAGTAAGCCGTCATCGCGAGAACCTGACCTCCGCCATGGATGCCGGCAAACAAGCCTATCGTGACGCCCTGAACGCGGATTTGGCGGGCGAAGGCGTCTAGGCGCCGATTCATCTTATGGAAAACCAAACGCTGCTCTGGGTCATCACCGCCTTCGTTGGCATGGCCGGTTTGTCGATGTTCTTTCAGATGATAGCGATGATTGGACTTTATCGCCAAGTGAAGGCCTTTCAGGACAAGGTGCTGCCGTTAGTTCCTCGCGCCGAGAGTCTGCTTGAGCATGCGCGCGCCACGGTGGAAACCAGCCACGCCGAGATCAAGCAAATCAGCGCAAAGACCCATCAAATTTTGGATTCCACCAAGGATCAATTGGCCCGGGTGGAGGGAGTTGTAACGGATGCCTCCGCCCGCGCCAAGGTTCAGCTCGAAAAGGCCGAAATGGTCCTTGATGACACGATGAACCGCGTGCATGAGACGGTCGCCGTCTTGCAAGGTGGTGTTCTGAAGCCTCTCAAAGAAATTAATGGCTTGGTCACAGGAGTCCGTGCCGGGTTCGGTACGCTTTTTAGCGGGGGCAAGCGGCCCAGCGTCGTGAATGCCACCCAGGACGAGGAAATGTTCATTTAGTGCCCTACGGTTAAGATTCTTGATCGACATACATTCGCATATTCTTCCGGGTGTGGACGACGGATCGGACACGTTCGAGACTAGCGTCGGTATGCTGCGCACAGCCGCAGATTTCGGGACGACGGACATCGTTGCCACCCCTCACGCCAATCTCCAATTCAAGTTCGACCCCGAGGTGAACCGTCAGTTGGCGGCGCAACTTACCGAGGCGTTAGCAGGCCGGATTCGCATCCATCTAGGCTGCGATTTTCACCTCACTTTCGACAATATCCGTGCGTTGATGGCCTCCCCAGCCTTGTTCACCATTAATGGTGGGCCCTACTTACTAGTCGAATTCTCCGATCTGATCATCTTCAAGAACACCTCAGAAATTTTCCAACAGTTTCTCGATGCCGGCATTATCCCCATCGTCACGCACCCGGAACGTAATTCATTGTTACAACAGCGCATCACGGAGCTGAGAACCTGGGTGGGGCAAGGCTGCCTGATGCAAGTGACAACCCAGTCGCTGACGGGCTTTTGGGGCAGCCGCGCCCGCAAGTTCTCGGAGACACTCATGGCCGAGAACATGGTGCATGTCTTCGCCAGCGATGGCCACGACATCGAGCATCGCCCCGCCCGCATGGACCAGGCTTACGAACTGGTGAAGAGCGAATGGGGCGAGGCGCGCGCCAATCGCCTGTTCGTCGAAAATCCGCAAGCCATCCTTGACGGCGTGGCCTTGCCCGAGCCGATCGCTGTGGAAGCCCGGCGGAAGCCGTGGTATCAGCTTTGGTAATTTAGCAGGATCTGCTGGGGATAAACTGAAGGCGTGCGTGCCTCCTTTGTGCTTTTCGTGATTGCGTCCCAGGCTTGGCCGGCGGAGCCTACCAAGGCCGTCGCCATCGCCACCCAGATCCGGGAGATCGCGCTGGACCCGGACCGCTGCTACCGCGTGCGCGACCTGAAGCTCGACCGTGAGGACGCCAAGCTCTTTTTCACCGAGGGCCTGTTGATTTTCTCGAAGCCCATTGCGGGCGCGCCGCTCGCCGCCATCTTCAGCGCACAGGTAGAAAGCGGGGAAGCCGAAATGCTGCTGATGCCGCCCACCCGCGGCGAGCGTGGGGCACTCGCTCGCTTTACCAACTCGCCCAATCTGGCGAGCCGCTTCGACAGCATGATGATGCTGTTTACGGATGCAACGGCCGCGGATCTGATGCGCCAGATCGAGGCCAGCCCCGGGGGCATCAAGCCGGCCGTCGAGATGGGGCTCGTCCTGCGGCAGCGTTACGAATCCGCCTTGCGCAACGTCGCCGAGAGTATGGAGTTGCGCTTGGTGCAGGACGTGCTGGCGGGCCGGCCGGTTGAGCGGTCGTTGTTCTACGGAATCCTTTCCGGCTCTCCGCATGGCAACTTTGACTTGCTGGTGGACGCTCGAGACCAGGCCCGGGTGATCGTCGGGCAGTTTGTTACGCGCGCGACCGGCCGCTTCTTTGATGTCTGGTGCAGCTTTACCGGCAAGAGCCGACGGGCGCTGCAAGGGCCGGCGAAACCGGCCGGCCTGCGCATCGACGCGGTTAAGCTGAAGGTGCGTGTCGCCGCTGACCTCAAAACTCACGTCAACACGCGCCTCACCGTCATGCCGCGCGATGCTGCCGAACCGGCCATCCCTTTCGATATTTCTCCCCGTATGCGCATCCAGCAAGTAAGGGTGAATGGTGAACCCGCCGAGTTCTTCCAGCGCGAAAGCCTGCGGGCCGGTATCTTTCGTGGCGACCAGAACGAGACCTTCCTCGTCATCCCCGCCAAGCCGCTCGAGGCGGGCCAGACCTACGAAATCGACTTTGAGCAGGAGGGCGAAGTGATCCGCGATGCCGGCAATGGGGTCTATTTCATGGCTGCCCGCACCAATTGGTACCCCCAACGCGGCATGCAGTTCGCGCGCCACGAAGCTACTTTCCGCTATCCCGCCGCCCTCACCCTGGTTTCGGCCGGTGATTTGCTGGAATCGAAGCTGGAAGGTAACGAAAGGATTGATTCCTGGAAAACCGCGGCCCCGGTGCGGCTGTTGGGCTTTAACCTGGGGAATTTCACGCGTAACCGGCAAACGCGCGGCAGCTATCGTTTGGATGTCTATGCCAACCAGAAACTCGAGGCCAGTTTGACACCCGCGCCGCTCGTCTTTCCGCCCGCGCTGCCGCCTCAATTCGGCAACCGTCAGCGCCGTCCCGATTTGCCGGTCCCGATTCCTCCGCCCAACCCACTCGACCGGCTCAGTGCGCTCAGCTCCGAACTCATCGATGCCCTCGAATTCATGGGCACCCGCTTTGGCGCGCCGCCCCTCACCAACCTCAACGTCACGCCCATTCCTGGCCGTTTCGGCCAAGGCTTTCCCGGCCTCATCTACCTTTCCACCCTCAACTATGTCGATGAACGCCGCGCAGTGAACGTCGGGCCTTTCTTTAACGAACTGCTGCAATCTCATGAGATCGCCCACCAGTGGTGGGGCAATTCGGTGACCGCGGCGCATTTGGAGGACGAGTGGCTGATGGAGGCCTTGGCCAACTACTCAGCGTTGCTCTACCTCGAAAAGAAGCGCGGTGCCAAGGCCGTTGATCAGGTCCTCGACACTTTTCGCGAGCGTCTGCTGAAGACCAATGAGAAGGGGGAAACGGTTGAATCCACCGGCCCCATCGTCTGGGGCTTCCGGCTGCAAAACTCGCAGGCGCCCAGCGCGTGGCAGTCGATCACCTATGAGAAGGGGGCCTGGATCTTCCACATGCTGCGACGGCGCATGGGCGATCCCGCCTTCCTCAAACTGCTGTCGGAACTCGAACGCCGCTACCACTTGACGCCCGTCTCCACCGAGGACGTCGAACGCCTGGCCATTGAACTGATGGGTGAGGGCGGCAAGAAAGCGCTGGGGCCGTTCTTCGAAAGCTGGGTGTACGGCACGGGCCTTCCAGCCCTGCAAATGACCCAGTCTTCGAAAGGCTTGACGCTAACCGGGACCGTCCGGCAAAGCCAGGCGGAAGAAGATTTTAGCGTTGACGTTCCCATCGAAATTCAGCTCAAGAGCGGCAGGGCGATCACCCACTGGGTCCGCACTTCGTCCGAGCCGGTGGAGTTCACCGTGCAGTTGCCAGCCCCGGCCACGAAAGTGAGCCTGGACCCGGGCCACGCCGTGTTGCGCCGCTAACGAACTAGACCGCTTGGTTGTTTCCCATCCCGACCCTGACGCACTGCAAGCCCGATCCGCGCCGAAATCAGCGCGAAGTGGGAATCTCTTTGTAGCCCGCCTCCATCCCGTACACGCGCACCGTCCGGCGCACCGGCACCGCTAGCACGGGCAGCACGGGCAGCACGGGGAGCACCGGCACCGGCATGGGTGCCAACACCGCGGGGCGCTGCTCTGCTACCTGCACCGGAACCGGCAGCAAACCCTGCGCCGCCTGCCCCATCGCGGCCTGGAAATTGGCCATACTGCCATGCATCTGGATTCGCACCGCCGACCCGCTCGGGTGAACCTCCAGAGCCTGCGCCATCTCTGCCCAGCGCTTCTGCCCTTCCGGCGTCCGCTGGATGTCGGCCTCCATGCGCCGGTAAAGGCTCATCACCCGGTCGGCTGCGGCCTTCGTGCGCAGATTGAGCCCCAAATCCATCGACATTTCGTCGCGCAAAGCGACTCCCAAGGAGAAGGAACGCAGGTTGTCAAAAATATCCTCAATCTCACTTAGCATTCCGCCCTGCTTCTTCAACGATCCGCGCGGCTTGAAACCCGCAATCGGCGCGGGGGAACCGACAATCCAGAAGTCGTTGGCCGCCGCCAGTTCTTTCGCCCGTCCCACCACCGGACTCTCCAGCCCATCGTTGGCCTTCAACCGCTCCACGGCCCCCAGCATTGACTCTTCATCTCCCAACACAATCGTCCGCCGGTCAATCATCCGCGCCACCATCTTGGGTTGCTGGGCAAACAGCTTCATCATCGAGCCATCGTCGAAGTTGCCCCGCAGTAAGATCACGCCCAGCGGCTCGCCCGAAGGCCGGCCCTTGACGTACTTACTGCGCACCGAGACATACACCTCGTCCACGTCTTCCAGCATCTTCAGCCGGTCGCGGTTCATGCCGCCCAAGCCGCCTAAAGCATCTTGCAAGGGCGCGCCCGCCGAAGAAGCGATCAAGCTTTTCAGGTTGAATCCCATCAGCATATCGGCCCCCGGATGGGCGAAACGCCAATCGACTTGGGCGGAAACGACACCGGTCACCCATAACAGCGAACTGATAAGACGGAGCATATCTCTCACCCTACGGCTGAACCAGACCAAAGCCCATCGGGCAAAGACCTTAGCCTCCCAGCCCAAGAACACCAGATTCGGTAAACTATTATGATGCAAGCCTCAGAAGTGCGGCGGTCGGTGTGTGCGCTCGATTGCCCCGATGCGTGCGCCATGTTGGTGCACGTAAAGGATGGGCGCGCCACCAAAGTGGAAGGCGACCCGCAGCATCCGGTCACCCGCGGCTTTCTTTGCGGTAAAGTCGCGCAGTATCTGGAGCGCGAATATCATCCCGAACGCTTGCAATATCCCCTGCGCCGCGTTGGCAAGAAAGGCGAAGGCCGCTTCGAGCGTATCAGTTGGGACACCGCCCTCGACACCATTGCCACCCGGCTCAAAGCGGTCCCGAACCGCCAAAGCATTCTGCCTTATAGTTACGGCGGCAATATGGGCTTCCTGAATGGCGGCAGTATGGACCGCCGCTTCTTCCATCGCCTGGGCGCATCCCGGCTCGACCGCACCATCTGCGCCACCGCCGGCGCCACCGCCCTGATGGAAGCCCTCGGCGCCAAAACCGGCACCGAGCCCGAGCAATTTACTGAAGCCAAACTGATCATCGTCTGGGGCGCCAACGTCCACGGCACCAGCATTCACCTGTGGCCCTTCATCGTCGAAGCCCGCCGCCGGGGTGCCAAACTGATCACCATTGACCCGGTGCTCACCAAGACCGCTGAACTGGCCGACCAGCACCTGTACATCAACCCCGGCACTGACCTCGCCCTCGCCCTCGGCCTCATGCACGTCATTCTCGCCGAAGGCCTGGAGGACAAGGACTACATCGCCCGCCACACCACCGGCATCGCCGAACTGGCTGCTCTCGCCCAGGACTATCCGCCCGACCGCGTCGCCGAACTCACCGGCATCGCCGCCCACGACATCATTGAGCTGGCGCGCGACTACGCCACTACCCGCCCCGCCGTCATCCGCGCCAATTACGGTCTGCAGCGCAGCGAACGCGGAGGCCGCGCGATGCAGGCCATCGCCTGCCTTCCCGCCCTGACCGGTTCCTGGAAAGATGTCGGCGGCGGCTTCTGCCTCTCTACCTCCGGAGCCTTCACCATCGACCGCGCCGCTCTCGAACGCATCGACCTGCAGCCCCACGACACGCGCCTCGTGAACATGTCCCTGCTGGGCGAGGCTCTTTCCGGACCCGATGTGCAGGCGATGGTGGTCTACAACTCAAACCCCGCCGCGGTCGCCCCCAACACCAACCGCGTCCGCGCTGGTCTTTTGCGCGATGACCTCTTTACTGTCGTGCTCGAACAGTTCCGCACCGACACCACCGACTACGCGGACATCATCCTACCCGTGACTACGTTTTTAGAAAACACTGACCTCTACTTCGCCTACGGCCACTACCATCTGCAAATGGCCCGCCCCGCCCTGCCTGCCCCTGGCGAGTGCAAGAGCAACGTCGAGATCTTCCGCTTGCTGGCGGCGCGCATGGGCTTCACCGACGCCTGCTTCAGCGACACCGAAGACGATATGATCCGCCAGGCCTTGGGCAGTGGCCACGCTTACCTGGAAGGCATCACGCTCGAGAAGCTGGATCGGCTGGGGTCGGTGCGGCTCAATGTGGCGCCACAGGGGCAGCCGTTCCAACCGCACGCCAATGGTGGTTTTTTGACGCCCTCGGGCAAGTGCGATTTTAAGGCCGGCACGCTGGCTTACGTGCCGCCGGTGGAGTCCCGGCAAGGGGACGCCGCTCTGCTGCGGCGCTTTCCGCTCGAGTTAATCAGTTCCAAAAACAGCGACAGCATGAACTCCACCTTCGGCCATCGCGAGAAGGTGGACCAGCAAACCAGCCGGGCCATCCTGCACCCGGACGACGCCGCCGCCCGCGGCATTGCGGTGGGCGATACGGTGCGCGTCTTTAACGACCGGGGCAGCCTGCGGCTGCATGTGGAGATTGCCCCCAAGGTGCATCGCGGCGTGGTGCGCGTGCCGGCTGTGCGCTGGGGCAAAAAAGCGGGCGACCTGCAAACGGTGAATGTGCTCACCTCGGAGCGGCTCACCGATATCGGCGCCGGCGCTACGTTTTATAGTTGTCTGGTTGAGGTGGAAAAGTGCGTCGATTAGCCACTTCGGCCTTCCTGATGGCCTCCCTCGTCGCTTGCCGCCGGGGCGCGAAGGAGCCCGCCACCATTGAGCCCGGCTTCGCCCTGGCCTCTACGGTGAATATGGCCGATCCGCAAACCGCCGTGCAGTTGGTGAAGGGGTTTCACGAGGTGGAAGGCGGTGCCTGGCGCTGGACGTTAGGACGCTTTGCCGTAAATTTGCTGCCCCCCGTTACCGCCGCCGCCAAAGGCGCGTGGCTGGTGATGAATTTCACGATTCCCGAAGTCATCATCAAAACCAATAAGGACGTCACGATCAACGTCACCGTCAACGGCGAACATTTGACGCCCGTGTCTTACAACAAAGTGGGTGACTACCTGCTAAAGATCTCCGTTCCGGCCTCGGCCCTCGGCGGCGACGCGG
>JAYVUQ010000723.1:0-12809 GCA_043787785.1 Bryobacteraceae bacterium | reverse complement strand
GCGCGGCACTGCCGATGCGCCCGGGCCACGCGTGACGCCTGGTTTCCTCGGCATTCTTTCGCCCGACGGCCGCACCGATGTACTCAAACCGGCTAACGTGCAAGGCGCATCCTCCGGCAACCGGCTCGCCTTTGCCGAGTGGCTTACTAGTCCCGATCATCCGCTCACCGCGCGCGTCATCGTCAACCGCATTTGGCAAGGCCATTTCGGCATCGGCATCGTCGCCACACCGGACAATTTCGGAACCACCGGCGCCCCGCCCACCAACCCAGCTTTGCTCGATTCGCTCGCCGTGGACTTCATGGAAAATGGCTGGAGCGCCAAGCGTTTGCATAAGCAGATCATGCTGTCGGCAGCCTACCGGCAGACGGCGATCCAGAATGAAGAGGGCAATCGGCTCGACACTGACAACACGCTTCTTTGGCGTATGAACTTACCGCGTCTCGATGCCGAAATCCTCCGCGACTCGGTCACCGCTGTCGCTGGCGAGTTGGACCTCACCATGTTTGGCGAACCCATTCCGATCGAGATGAGGCCGGACGGCTTGCAGGTTGTGTCCTTAAAGGCGGAGCCCAACGCCCAGTGGCGGCGCAGCCTTTACCTCACCCACCGCCGCACCTACCCGATGAGCTTCTTAGGGGTCTTCGATTACCTCATCATCGACACCAACTTTAGTCGCCGAGTCCCCTTGGCCACGCCATTACAGTCGCTGACGATGCTGAATGACGATTTCGTCTAACAAGACGCCCTCGCCTCTCCCTCTCGCGCTCACCAACCCCGAAGAACGCCTGCTGGCCGCCGACTTTTTGACGACTATGCCCTTCAAAGCCTTCGCCCAGATCCTCCTAAGCTCCAACGAATTCCCCGACGTCGACTAGCCAGTGGGCAACCTCCACCCCACCCCCCTTTACTGCCCTTTTTCCTTGGTCCGACGGGTATTTATCTGCTTTCTTTTCATTTGACTATGGGGATGTGTAGTATTTACATACATCCCCCCTACGTGTCGAAGGCTGCTGTAAGTAATTCAATCTAAGTCACTTATCAAATGATCACCCTCACCTGGCCACAAGGGGGAGATAAGATGCTTATTATCAACGGCATAGAGGACTTGGCTAACGCCCCCAGCTGCGCTCCAACACCACTTCGCCGCCCCGGCTTACCCGCACTCGGCGTTCCCAGCGCTTGCCGTTGAAGCGGACTTCCAGCTCTTCCTGTACCGGGCCATTGGCGGCTTGGATCACGATCTGGTAGCGTCCACCTGCCTCGCGTGAGGGCTGCAGAACGGTGTCCAGCGGACGCGGTGAGCGGGGTGTCAGGTCGCCGATCTCCACCAGATTGCCTTCGGCGATTCGATACTTTACCTGTCGCAAGTTATAGCTGCCACTGACGTGCGCTTGCAGGCCCACCGAGTCAGGTCCTGAACTGCCCAGATCGAGGTAGGCAAAGCCGTCTCCGCCGGTTACTTCGGAAACGCGCTGAACCGCCAAGTCCTTCAGTTGCGAGCTTTGGTCAAGCAGCTTGCGCTGCAGTTCTGTGTTCAGGCCTTGCGCCCGGGAGGAATCTTCGCGAAGCTTCGTGAGCTCGCCACGAATCCGCGAAAGCTCTGCGTCCTGCTGAGTAATCTTGGCTACACTCTGGCCTAATTGCCCTTGGATGCCAAAGGTTTCCCGATTTGCCCGTAGACCTTGAATGCTGGCTACCAGGGCACCGGCGATACCAAGGGTTCCGAAGATGAGGGAGATGGCAGTCCGGCGCTGTTTTACCCAGGCCCGATCAGGATGGAGGCTTACAAAGATTCCCAAAAGCGTCATGCCAGCTAGGGCCACGACGGAGAAGAATAGTAATGCATTCACCGACATCCGGCCCAAAGTGAAAGCAAAGGATGCAATCGCTAGCAACCCGAGCACCACCCCCAGCACGACAGGATATGCGGCGTGCTTCGAATTCATCTTCGCAGAGTATCATACCCTCGCTTGCGGGGGGGCGGTTCATTTCAGTGCGGGGGGCTGGCTGCCCATTGAAGCGGTTGAGCGATAATGGCCCGATGCGGACTATTCTGCTCACCCTCGCCACCACGTTTCTCGCCCAGGACTTCGTTATTACAGGAGCCCGCATCGCCGATGGTACCGGAGGAGCGCTTCGGTCCGGCAGCGTACGCATTCAAGGTGACACCATCACCCAAGTCGGCAACTTCCGTCCCGGCAAGGCGGACAAGGTGATCAACGCCCCAGGACTCGTCCTCGCCCCCGGCTTCATCGACCCGCACAACCACTCCGACCGCGGTCTCGGCACAGAGCCCGATGCCGTCTCTCAAGTCTCTCAGGGCATTACCACCGTCCTCCTGGGCCAGGATGGCAGCTCAGGCTTTCCCTTGAAGGATTGGCTGCAGGGCCACCGCGATCACCCCGCCGCCGTCAATGTCGCCACACTCATTGGCCACGCGACTTTGCGGACGCAAGTGCTGGGGAAGGACTACCAACGCGTCGCCACCGCCGAAGAGGTGAGCCGGATGGCCCAGTTGCTGGAGGAGGCCATGCAGCAAGGTGCCTTTGGCTTATCTTCCGGGCTTGAGTACGTAGTTGGCAGCTATGCCAATGCGGCCGAAATGATCGCGCTTGCCAAGACCACGGCTCGCTTTGGCGGCTTCTACATGTCCCATTTGCGCGACGAAGGCGACCGGGCCATTCCATCGGTGCAGGAACTGATCCGGATCAGTTCCGAGGCCAAGCTGCCCGCCCAGATCTCGCACATCAAGCTCGGCAGTGTCGCCGTTTGGGGCCAGACCGCCGGGGTGAAAATGCTGGTGGAAGCGGCCCGTCTGCGGGGACTCGACGTGAACGCTGATTGCTACCCTTACGAGGCTTGGTCCTCCACGATAACGGTGCTGGTGCTCGACAAGCAATACGACAATCCGCAAAGCGTGGCCAAAGGCTTGGCCGACGTGGGTGGCCCGCAGAATGTCACAATCACCAGTTGCACAGCGCACCCGGACTACGAATTTCAGAACTTGGCTCAGATTGCCGAAAAGACGAGGCTATCGGCAGTCGACGTCTATCGCCAGATCGTGCGCGACGGCGGAGCCAGTGTGGTTGGCAAGGCGATGCAGGAGGCGGACGTGCGCGAATTCTACCGTCAACCCTGGGTGATGGTTTCGAGCGACGGTGGCATCGGTTCACGCCACCCGCGGGGGGCCGGCAGCTATCCCCGCGTGCTGGGACGCCTGGTGCGCGAGGAAAAGGTGCTCACCCTTCCGCAAGCGATCCATAAGATGACCGGCATGCCCGCCGCCAGGCTTAAACTGACTGACCGCGGGCGGATCGCGGCCGGGCGGAAGGCGGACCTGGTGCTGTTTAACCCCGAAACGGTCATCGACCGCGCCACCTTTGTTGACCCGCTGGCCCTTTCCGTGGGCATTGAAAAGGTCTGGGTAAATGGCGAACTGGTGTGGAGCCAGGGGCGCGCCACTGGCAAGCATCCTGGCGTGGTGCTTATCCGTCAAAGCAAATGAAAGCTCACCTCGATGGACGCGGGGACAGCAACTGGCCTTCCATCGCGGGTGGCCGGGCGAAAGCGCCATTTCTTCACAGCCTCCATCGCCTTTTCGTCTAACCCCAGCCCGGCCGACTTGACGATTCGTACGCCGCGGACCCGGCCTTGTTCGTCTACCTCTACCGCCACCAACACGGAGCCTTGGAACTTGGCCTTGCGCGCCTCGTCTGGATACTCCGGTTCCACCTGATGGATTACCACTGGCGCCGTAACGCCGCGCCAGCGTTCGGCGTGGCTGCCGAGGCCAGTGTTGTTGGGGCCGTCGCCGATGCCAGAGCCTGGCCCTTCGCCTAGACCTTTGCCGGGTCCGCGCCCTCCGGAGGGCAGCCCCTTCAGCATCGAGAGCGGATCCCCCAGCGCCTGCATCTGCGGCATGGGTACGTCGATGTTGATGGCCGCTTCGACCACTAGCGGAGGCGAATGGTCCAGCGGCCGGGTGGTGGGGGGGAGCAGCAGACGCCGGGTCACTGCCACTTCGACGCGCCCAGCCGTGACCGGTGTTTTCTGCTGCGCGCTACCGCCGGCTAGACTTTCGTGCCAAATCAGCTTGCGCGGCGTGAGCAGCATTGCTTCAGGCAACGCTGGCCGGGGCAGGGGTTCGATCCTCAGGGACGGCAACAGCAACACGAGGAGTAACAGGGAGCCATGCAAGGTGACCGAGATGGCTTGGCTGCGGGTGGTATCGAGGGTCATACGTTTGGCGGTATGCACGCTTCTGGCCGTGCAGAAAACAAGAGACTTAGGCGCCGGTGCCTGATGTGTGGAGGCCACAACTGTGAAGAAATGTCGAGACGAGTCGTCAAGACGAATAGCAGTGCGTTGCCCGCTTTTGAGGAACGCAATTTCTATATCAACAGAATGAATCACCTGGTACGGAAGAGCCGGAGCTAAAGCTTCGTTCGGGCTGAAGCCCGCCGCTACCTGGCAGGATAGCCGTTCCTGCCCCGTTGGAGCGCGCCAAGGCGGGTCTATTGCTCCCTGCGGTCGCGGCTGGAAGGCGTATTTGCGATGGCAAATACACGAAACCAACCCGGGAGTTGTTGATTCTATTGGGTTTGGGTCGGAGGGCCGGTACTTCGCTAGCCTTAGCCTTCGCGGTACTTACCGTCAGTATAGCAGGCTGGCGTGCAAGCCCACAGCGTTACAGGAGATCGATGGCTCGATCGATTTCGGCGGTATCCAAGTAGAAGTGTGGCGAGACGCGGATCCAGCCTTGGCGGGGTGCCGCGGTGATTTGGTTCGCCCGCAGCTTGGCCACGGTCATGCGGCTGTCGACGCCTTCCTGGCGAAAGCTGACTATGCCGGCCGAGGATCCGGGTAGGCGTTCGATCATTAACTGATAGCCCTTTTGGACGGCGCCACTAGCCAGGCGGTCGGCCAGCATGGTGATGCGGCTGGCGAGGGCGCCGGGATGGGCGGCTTCGATGTCGTTGAGGAAGCGCATGGAGGCTTCGAGGCCAAAGCAGCCGACGGTGTTGAGCGTGCCGCACTCGTAACGGCCGGCGTCAGTGCGCAGGGCCATGTCGCGCGAGGCATAGTCGTTGTAGGCGGCGACGTTGGTCCAGCCGAATTCGACGGGCTCGATTGAATCCTGCTGATCCTGCTGAATGTAAAGGATGCCGCAGCCTTCGGGGCCAAGGAGCCACTTATGGCCGTCGGCGGCGAGGGCGTGGATTTTGGCTTGGCGGACGTCGATCGGATAGACGCCGAGGCCTTGGATGGCGTCGACAAAGTAGAACACGCCGTGGCGGGCGCAGATTTCGCCGATGGCCTGGAGGTCGACGCGGTGGCCGCTGAGGTAGTTAACGTAGCTGATCGCCAGCAGGCGCGCGCCCTTGGCAGCGGCATCGATTTGGTCGAGCGAATCGTAGATGGAGAGCCAACGGATCTGGACGCCCTTGGCTTCCAATCGCTGCCAGGGAAAGTAATTGGCGGGGAACTCCTCGCGAAAGGCGACAACGACGTCGCCGGATTGCCATTTGAGGCCCATCTGCACGGTGGCGATGCCTTCGGAGGTGTTCTTGACGATGGCAATCTCCCCGGGCGCGGCGTTGATCATCCGGGCGGCCTGCGAACGGAAGTCGTCGTAGCATTTCATCCAGCGGTCGTAGTGAAAGCTACCCCAGGTTTCGGCGTCATTGGCGTTCCAGCGCATGGCGTCGGCGGCGGGCTTGCACAATGGCGCGACGGCGGCGTGGTTCAGGTAAATGAGGTTGGCGAGAACAGGAAACTGGCTTCGGTAGTGCTGCCAGTTGTCGGTATGGGAGGTGAAATCGTTGGTGTTCAAAGCTTTTCGTAACCCACGGAGAGTAAGCTACGTTAATTCTAACAACGGCAGGTGTCGCCCGGTATAGGGATTGGCACTATACTAAGGGCAAGTGCCGATACTTTTCGTGCGCCGCCGGGTTCGATAGACTGAGAAGGAGAGGCTCGTATGCTCCGCAAATTTCTAAATTCGAAGGCTGTGGCGATCACTCTGGCCACTAGTTTGAGTGTTTTCGCAGGCGATACCAAGACGCCAGACGCCGCAAAAACCGCGGGCAAAACCACCGAAGCCCAAACGATCGAAGGCAAGAAGAAGCCAGCCAAAAAGGATCCCGACCAGATTGGCAACCGCGATGTCGGCAAGGGTCTGAATTTCTACTCGCTCGAAAAAGAAATCGCGTTGGGCAAGGGCTTGGCCACCGACATTGAGCGCCAAGCCAAGATTGTCGACGATCCGTTGATTGCCGAATATGTGAGCCGGGTGGGACAGAACCTTGTGCGGAACTCCGACGCCAAGGTGCCGTTTACCATCAAAGTGGTGGATAGCGAAGACGTGAATGCCTTTGCTCTGCCGGGTGGCTTCTTCTACGTGAACACGGGTCTCATCATGGCGGCCGAGAGCGAAAGCGAGCTCGCCGGCGTGATGGGCCATGAGATTTCGCACATCGCCGCGCGCCATGGCACCAAGCAAGCCACGCGCGGCACGGTGGCCAACCTAGCAACGATCCCGCTGATGTTTATGGGTTGGGGCTGGACCAGTATGCTGGCTCGCCAAGGTGCCAGTATCCTGATTCCCATTGCCTTCCTACAGTTTAGCCAAGCGCAGGAGCGCGAAGCCGACATGCTGGGCCTGCAATACATGTATAAGGCAGGTTACGATCCGACGTCGTTTGTCGACTTCTTTGAAAAGCTCCAATCGCGCGAGAAACGCAAACCCGGCACGATGGCCAAGATCTTCTCCTCGCATCCGCCCACCGCGGAGCGGGTGACGGACGCACAGAAGAACATTGGTGAAATGCTGACAGCGCGGCCGGACTACGTGGTGACCACCTCGGAGTTCAACGATGTTAAGGCCCGTCTGTTGGCGATGAATGGCCGTCGCAAAGCGACCCCCGAGGATCCTAACCGTCCCCGGTTGAAGCGCGCCCCCGGCGGCACGATTCCCTCGGACGACGGCAAGGGTGGCACCAAGGCCCCCACTGACGAGGATGATCGGCCGACGTTGAAGAAACGCCAGTAACGGGTTCGGTTCGTTACGCATCAAGGGCGCTGGAGTGATTCCAGCGCCCTTAGTGTTTTTGGTGGGCGTGTTTTTGTGGGACACTGCCAGCATGAATCGGCTCTGTTTCGCGGCGTTGTTGGCTTCCTCGTTGTCAGCTCAGCCGCAGCGCACCTACTTCCCGGCCGCTGGCATGTGGCAGCGTAAGACGCCGACGGAAGTGGGCATGTCCGCGGTGAAGCTAAAGGACGCAGTGGCCTGGGCGGAAGCGCACGGCTCGAAATGGGATTTCGAGAAGGACCAAGTGAGGGTCTTCGGCAAGGTGCTGGGCTCACTGCCCCGGGGGCGCGCGGCCACCAACGGCGTCATTTTGCGCCACGGCTACATCGTGGCCGAGTTTGGCGACACGCTGAGCAATGATCCGGTGTACAGCATCGCCAAGAGCTTTCTGTCGACCACTGCCTCGCTGGCGGTGGCAAAAGGCTTGATCCGCAGTGTCGATGACCCGGTGGCCAGATACGTGAAGGATGGCGGCTATGGATCGCCTCACAATGAGCGCATCACCTGGAAGCAGCATCTGCAACAGGAGAGCGAATGGCAAGGCACCGTGTGGGGCAAGAATGCGGACTTCGTGGGTGGGGAAGAGTTTGGCAGTGGCCAGAGAAAGCCGCGCGAGATTCAGGATCCGGGTGCGTTCTATGAGTACAACGATGTCCGCATCAATCGCTTTGCCCTCTCGTTGGCGCGGGTGTTTGGCAAGGGGCTTCCCGAAGTGTTCAAAGAGAACATCATGGACAGGATTGGTGGATCGGGTGAGTGGAAGTGGCAGGGATATGGCGCCAAATCGACGGTGGAGATCAACGGCAGGCCGGTGGAGTCAGTGAGTGGAGGTACGCGTTGGGGCGGCGGGTTGTGGATGAACTCGCAGGACCTGGCCCGATTCGGACTGCTGATTCTGAATCGGGGCCGTTGGGATGGGCAACAACTGATTGCGGAGAAGTGGATCGCCGACGCCACTACGTCGTCTGCCCACGGGCCGGACTACGGCTACCTGTGGTGGCTAAACACGAAAAAGAAGCAATGGCCGAGCGCCCCGACCGCGAGCTTTGCCGCCGTTGGCAATGGGGGCAACATCATCTGGATTGACCCTGAACATGCCATCGTGCTGGTGTGGCATTGGCATGAGCCGGGGGCCGCGGTAGACGGGATGATTGAGCGCATCATGGCTGCCGTAAACGGGAATTGATTTAATGCGTTGGGGGAGGTGGAGTGCCCGGTCTGGATACCGAGCGTCCTTGCGCGGCCAGCAGATCGGTGAGCACGGTGTGCCCCGGCGGTAGTAAGGTGATGCGCGCTTCTCCGGCCAGGAGTTTTTGGGTTTCGAGGATGTCGAAGAGGGCACTGGAAACGGTCGGTTCGCGGGCGATCTCTTTGAGAGCGTTACCGAGCGTGTTCGGCCGGATGGCTGAAGCTTTGCCGAACTCGATGGAGGCCTCGCGTTCGGCGGAACTAGTGATGACGCTGACTTGGTTAGCTCCGGTTTGGCGGATGGCCGAAGTGACTTGCCGCAGGCGGTTGACGACCTTCTCTTCGATCTGCCGGATCATCCCCAGATCCCGGAAGTGAACCTTGCGAATATATACCGAGCCCAGTTGGTAGCCCCAGGCGGCGGACTGCGGCGAGACTTCGCTGCGCACGGTGGCGGACATCATGTGCCGGGTTTCGAGCATATCCGCCAGCTTCATGTTACTCAAGCAGCGCACGGTGGCGTTACTGACATTCGCGCGCAGCGAGCCGCGTGGATCGGTGTTTTTAAATAAATACGCCACCGGGTCGCTGATCCACATTTCGTACCAGATGCCGATACCCATGGGGGCGCCCTCTTCGGAATTCACCGCTTCGCTGCGGCGGTATTCCTGATCGAGCCGCATGTCGAGCGTATAACAGGTGCCGAAGAAGTTGACGATGAATGCCGATGGGCCCAGTTCGGACACCAGGAAATGTAAGCCGGGTTGGTCGACTACGCCGAGCACTTTGCCAAAGAGCACGTAGACTTTGCAGGTGCGCTCGTCGACCGTGGTGAAGATTCCGAATAGCTTGCAGATGCCCAGGAAGAGCGGGACACCGACGAGGAGCACGAGAAATGTGGAAGCCGCGGTAAATACGATCTCGATCACTGGGCCACCTCCTGGTAGACGTCGCGGACGCGTTCAAACAGCCGTAGCCTGACGTTGCGTAAGTAGGCCTCTAAGACGGCGGGTCCGGCTTGATGTAAGTCGGATAGCTCTTTGGCGAGTAACTTGATCGGCTCCACTTCGGCTTGCGCTTTGAGGGTTTCGATTTCGACCGCGCGTTTTGATTGGACGATTTTCTGGTCGGCGGCGGCTTGCGCGAGGCTGATGTCGCTGGATACCTGGTTGTGCGCGGTGTTGATCGCCGCCAGGGCGGACTCAACATCGGGTGGCGGATCGATGCCGGTGATGAGCGAGGCGTCCAGCACGACGCCATAGCGGGCGGTGGCAGAGCGACACTCCTGGTCCATATACTCATTTAAATCGCGCAGGTTCTTGCGTAAGTCGTTGATCGAAATTCCGGTCATTTCAGCGCCGGCCAGCGCCTCGGGCAACCCTGCTTCATGTTTGGCTTCAAAATTAGCGATGCGCTGGCGCAGCACCGAAACAAAGTAACCCATCACGTGGACCATGGGCTGCTTGATACCGAAGATATAACCGTAGAGGTTGGCCTCGCTAACGTGGTAGCGAATTTGGCCGGTAAGCCCGGTATTCAACTGGTCTTTGGTAACAGCCTCCAGGCGGGTGCCGGCGCCGTTGGCGCTGGGGTCTTCTGGATCGAGGGCCATGTTCTGGGTGACGGTGGCGATGGAGACTTTGTAAATGCGATCCCAGGGCATTTTAAAGTAAGGGCCACCGGGCGGGATGACTCTTACTTGGGGATAGGTATAACGCGCACGCTCTTCTTCGCGCAGAAAGGAGGCGATGGGATGGTCGAGCGTGGTGCCCGGTATGCGCTCGGCGCGGCCAAAGACGGTCTTCACGGCGCGTTCATTCTGGTCTACCGTGTAAATGCCCATGAGAACCACGCGGAATACGAACCAAACCAAGGCACCGAGTAAGATGCCGATGAGGAAAGTCATAACGTCCTTTTGTAGATGTGAAAGTCACCGATTTGTTGAATCTGTTTGACGCCGGAGGGGGCGCGGGAGGGGTCACGCAGGATAAAGAGGTTTGGGCCCGGGGCGGGGAAGTTCATCTCGTCTACTTCCCGCTTACGCTTCGAAGCGAGGGGGGTGTTGTGGACATGGCCATGCCAACTGCGGGCCGCCGAGTAAGTGCTGGTGAGGTAATTGATTTGGGCGTCGTCAGCCGCGACCAGGTCGCTGGCTTTCCCGTTTAGACGAAGCCACTCCAGGGTGCCGTGTTCGGCGGGCGTGAGGGCGATGGCGTAGCGCTGCACCGCGGGTGAGGCAAAAGAGGCGAACCAGAGCAGATTATCCGAGAGCAGCAACAAGATGCAGGCGGCGAGAGCGGGAACACTGAGCCGCTCGAACAGAGAAACGATGGCCGGCGCGGCGAGGAAGAACAGCGCGATCCAGTCGTAACCATGGGCGAAGTGGATGGGCTGCATGGGCTTCACGAAAAGGTCGTGCTGGGTTAGGGCGAAGACTACGGCGAACCAGACGAGGAGCAGTCGGGAACGTGGACTGGTGAGAATGTTTCGGGCGCTGGCCCAACGGGTGAAGCGGGTGAAGGCCAGGAAACCGACGAGGTAGAGGGCGGGGCCGTAGGTCCAGGCCGTGTAGGGCCAGTCGAGTTCCCACTGGCTGCGGAGGGCGCGATGGTCAGCTGAACGATTGAGGAACACCAGGTAATAGCCTACATGGAACGCGGTGATGACGATAGCCCCGGCGAGCAATCGCCAAGAGGCGGCGCCACTGCGGGCGACGAGTTCGAGCGCCGCGAAACTGCCGACGATCAGCACTAGGCTGAGGCCGGTGAAGGGGTGGCTGGCCGAGAGGAGAGCCGTGAGTGCGAGGGCAAGACCGAAGCGCCGCTGCACCAGGAACAGGATTGCCAGGAGGAAGACGCCGTGGTAATAAGCCTCGGTGGGGTAGACCAGATTGCGGCCAAAATTCAACATCCACCAGCCGTCGTTGGGGTCGAAGAGAAACAGCGATTTGGCTACGCCCATGCCGCCCAGCAGGCCGAAAGCGAGGCCCAGTAGGGAGAGGATGCCGCCGCCCCAGAAGAAGCAGACGAACCCTAGTTTCTGGGCCCGGGTTTCGATGCCGACGAGTTCTGTATAGAGCCGTAAGGCGGCCACGGAGGCGAGGCCGAGCGAGAAGATTCCGAAGAGATTGAAGGCTACGGCCGGGGGCAGCCCCAGCCCTTGGAGTAGAGCGAGCAGTAGGAGATGCGGCTGAAAATAGACGGCCGGGGTGCCGGCGGGGGCGTAGGGATTGCCGTAAGTGAGGCTGACGCCGTGGTCGAAGTGTTCGCGGGCGTTGGCCAGATAGTAGGCCATGTCGTACTGAATGAGGCCGGTGGGCACCAGGCCTTGCGACCAGGCGGCAAACAGGGAGTGGGCCAGCGGAAATAGCGCCGGCAGGGCGAGCAGCAGCAGGAGTCTTGGCGAAAAATTACCCAATGTCGTAATTACCCAATGTCGTTAATCGCCCGATTTCCCCCAAAGCTGTACCCAGTGTGATATGTTCTCGATTATCACCATGGAACGAAAAAAGGCCTCTGATTTTCCCCAAGAATTGCTCAACCTGTTTGACCGTTATGTCCACGGCGAGATTGACCGGCGGGCGTTTCTGGAAGGGGCGCAGAAATTTGCCGTTGGCGGGCTGACGGCGACCGCAATCTGGGAGAGCTTGCGGCCCAACTATGCCTGGGCGCAGCAGGTGCCGGTGAGCGATGCGCGGATCAAGGTGGAGACGGTTACGGTTGAGTCGCCGCTGGGCAACGGCACGATTAAGGGCCATTTTGCGATGCCCGCCAAGGCCAAGGGCAAGCTGCCGGTGGTGTTGGTGGTGCATGAGAACCGGGGTTTGAACCCTTACATTGAAGACGTGGCGCGCCGTTTGGCGTCCGAAAATTTCATTGCCTTTGCTCCGGATGGGCTTACCAGTGTGGGTGGCTTCCCCGGCGACAACGAAGAGGGGGGCAAGCTGTTTGCGAAAGTGGACCGCGCCAAGATGAGCGAGGACTTTATCGCCGCCGCCCGTTGGCTGAAGGCGCGCAAGGATTCGAACGGCAAGGTAGGCGTGGTGGGTTTCTGTTTTGGCGGCGGCGTGGCGAATACACTCGCCGTGCGCATGGGCGCTGACCTGGCTGCGGCTGCACCTTTCTACGGCGCGATGCCTCCAGCGGCGGAAGTGCCGAAGATCAAGGCCGCGTTGTCGATTCATTTGGCGGGGCTCGATGCGCGGATCAATGCCATGCTGCCAGCTTTTGAGGAAGCATTGAAGGCCAATAACGTCACCTACGAAGCCTTTGTCTACGAAGGCGCCAACCATGGGTTTCACAATGACACGACGCCCCGTTACGACGAGAAGGCGGCGAAGTTGGCCTGGCAGCGGACGCTGGCGCATTTCAACAAGTATCTGCGTTCGTAGACGTAGTGCTCGTCACACAAGAGCAAAAGCGAGCCATAATGCCTGATGTTCGGGCCTAATAGGTGGCCCGCTCCCTACGGTCGCGGCGCGAATGGTACTGGTTGAGCTTGTCAACCGCAATGAGGGACGCAATTTTGC
>JAYVUQ010000722.1:0-3330 GCA_043787785.1 Bryobacteraceae bacterium | reverse complement strand
CCAAATCGAGGCGGGCACGCTCGCCGCAGTGGAGCTATCCGGTGCCGAAGCCGAATTCGAGCGCCGTCGCGACACTTATTACGCCAGCCTCGAGGTAGTTACGCAAGCCGAGAACATATTGAAGCCTTTGCTCTCGGGCGACCGCGCCGCCAGCCTTTGGAACGAGGAATTGATTCCCACCGATCAACGTGGTTCCGCGCCTCCCGCGATCGATGTGCCCCACTCCGTCGAGACGGCGCTCCGGCAACGGCCGGAACTGAAGGCTGCCGACCTTCGCCAGCAATCGAACCTGATTCAACAGTCGCTAGCGCGCGAAGCCACTCGGCCGCAGTTGAACTTAAACGCGGGTTACATCAGCGCCGGTTTGGCCGGTTCGCGCAACCCGGCACCCAATCCCTTTCAAGGGTTGGGCGGTAGTTCTTTGGGTAACCTGCCGGCTAACTTATTGGGCGGCTATGGGCAGTCGCTGAATAATTTATTCGGTGGCAATTACTCTACCTTTCAAGCAGGCGTTTCGCTCGACCTTACCCTGCGCAACCGTGCCGCCCACGCCAATGTGGAAACGGCGGTACTCCAAGGCCGTCAGTTGAAATTAGAACAAGCCCGTGTAGCGCAGTTGATTGAGGCGCAGGTGCGCAACTCGCTGCAATCCATCGAAACGGCAAAGCAGCGTATTTCGGCTGCCGAGGCCAGTGCCCGCGCCGCCCAATCGAAGCTGGATAGCGAAACTCGGCTCTTCGCCACCGGAGAAAGCACCAGCTTTCTGGTGCTCACCCGGCAGAACGAGTACGCCGACTCACGCCGCCGGGCGGTAGCCGCCCGGCTTGACCTCAACAAAGCGATCGCCCGCTATCAGCAAGCGATCGGTTCAACGCTAGAGGCGCATCAAGTTTCGTTACGTTAGTTACTGGCCGATGATGTCGTAGGTGGTGGTGCCGGCGACACGAACTCTTTCGTAGGCCGCAGTCCAAATGGCATGGTAGGGATGAGTGGTGTAGGCCTTCAACGTCTCCGCGCCGCCGTTTTCCATGGCGAGGCAGGCTCCGTACTGGCGAACCACGCGGGTTGCCGGGACGGTGGCCGTGACGGTGCTGGCGGTGAATTGTTTGCGGGCTTCAGCGTCCACGGTGAACTGGGTCAGGGGCCCGCGCAACTTGCCGGCCCAGACCATTTTCACCATCGGCATCTTGCTGGGCATAGCGTCGGTGGCTTTGTAGAAGGCCTCCCAATCGGCGGGCGTGGCGTCGGCCTTAGCCGTGAAGGCAAAGCAGTGCATCATGTGCTTTTCGCCCGCAAAGAGCGAACTACTGAGGATGGCAAAAGCGGCAATGGTCGAGAAGAGAAATTTGCTCATGGAGCCAGTATACGGGGGAAAATCGGCTTTGGATAGAAGGTGACCACTAGATATTGCTATGATTTTCACAAGGCCACTACGAGGACCCCATTGACTTTCTCTTTTTCTTCGCCCACAATGGCGGGTATGGCGCTCACTCGACGGCAAAAAGAGGTTCTTGAATACATCGCCAAGTTCCTCCAGGACAACGGCTACTCCCCGAGCTACGAGGAGATTGCGCATGGCCTGGAACTGGCTTCCCTCGCCACCGTGCATAAGCATTTGCAGGCCCTGGAGATCAAAGGCTACCTGCGCCGTGGCTTTAACCAGAGCCGGTCAGTCGAGATTGCCGACAAGTACATTGACGAACAGCGCCGGATGATGAATATCGGTCCGGCGCGGGCCGACTCGCTGGATACGTGGGGGATCTCCGTACCGCTGCTGGGCCGTATCGCCGCCGGTGCGCCGGTGGAGACCTACGCCGCCCAGGCTTCTCTGAACTTTAAGGATTTCGTGGGCGACGCCGATACCTATGCCCTGGAGGTTCGCGGAGAGAGCATGATTGACGACCACATCTGCAATGGCGACTTCGTGCTGATTTCAAGGACCGACCAAGCCCGTGACGGGGAAATCGTGGTGGCCCTGGTGGACGGATCTGAGACGACGTTGAAGCGGCTTTATCGCGAAGGTGAAGTGACGCGTCTACAGCCGGCTAACTCGACGATGGAGCCGATTCGGGTAGCGGCGGCCAGTGTGCAAGTGCAAGGCAAAGTGCTCGCCGTTCTGCGCAAATACTAGTCTGTTATCCTGAAGGCTCGCGGATGTGGCGAAACTGGCAGACGCACCAGACTTAGGATCTGGCGGAGCAATCCATGGAGGTTCAAGTCCTCTCATCCGCACCAACTTATAGGCGATGGGCAGTCGCGATATGTTGTTAGAGCACTATGTTACGCTTTGCCCTTCTCACTTTGCTCGCCTCTTTCCTGAACGCTCAGGATCGCATCGGAACTCTCCAAGTCCGCGTGTCGACTGACCGCTCCGATTGGAGTTATGAACCTGGCCAGCCGGTGCGCTTTCGCATCGTCGCCGTTCAGGATGGACATGCGGTGAGCGGCGTCAAGCTAACCTACCGGATTGGCCCGGAGATGATGCCGCCGAAGATCGAGGAGACGGTGATCCTCACCGCCGACGGCGTCACGGTAGAGGGCGGGACGATGAACGAACCCGGCTTTCTGCGATGCATCGCGACGATCGAGCGGAATGGAAAAACCTATCGCGGGCTCTCCACGGCCGCGTTCCGGCCGGAAGCGATTCAGCCCACGCAGCAGGATCCTCCGGACTTTGAGAGTTTCTGGGCCGCGGGCAAAGCGGCGCTCGCGAAACTCCCGATCGACGCGAAGGTGACCCCGCTGCCCGGCTATGGCAACGCTGGCGCCGACTGCTATGAGGTAAACCTGCAAAACGTCGGCTTCGGCAACGGGGTCTCGCGATTCTATGGCGTGCTGTGCGAGCCAAAGGCGCCCGGCAAGTATCCGGCGCTGCTGAGTGTGCCAGGGGCTGGGGTGCGTCCGTATCGGGGAATGGCCGAGATGGCGGCCCGGGGTGTGATTACGCTGCAGGTGGGGATTCATGGGATTCCGGTGACGATGGAGCAGTCGGTTTACGACTCTCTGGGCGCGGGTGCGCTGGCCAGTTACAACACCATCGGACTCGACCACCGGGAACGGTATTATTTTCGCCGGGTGTATCTTGGCTGTGTCCGAGCCAACGACTTTCTCACCAGCCACCCGAAATGGGACGGGGCGAATTTGGCAGTTACGGGCGGCAGCCAGGGCGGGGCACTGTCCATCGTCACGGCCGCCCTCGACCCGCGGGTGAAGGGCTTAGCCGCTTACTATCCGGCGCTGGCCGATGTTACCGGGTATTTACAGAACCGGGCTGGCGGTTGGCCGCACATGTTTCGTGCGACCGACGGGGTGATGGCGCACCGCTCGCCG
>JAYVUQ010000721.1:0-7739 GCA_043787785.1 Bryobacteraceae bacterium | reverse complement strand
TGAACCTTCGTTGGTGGCGTCCAACCTCATCCCCTTTCTGATTCTTCACTTCTGATTCCGCTCAGTAAACTTCCTCGCCGACTGTCGGAAAGTCGTTGTCACACACCGCTTCTCCCATCAGAACCCCGATCAGGAGCGAGGGGACCTCAGAAGACAAACTTCAAGCCCAACTGCACATTCCGTTCGCCGCTCTTGGCCGTGATAATCCCAAAATCGCCCGTATTTCGCGGACCCACGGCCGGATTGCCCAGCAATGGATGATTCGGAAAATTGAAAACCTCGAATCGCAACTCGCTCCGCAGGCGCTCCGTTACCGGAAAGTTCTTAAACAACGCTACATCCCAGTTATAAAACTTCGGGCCACGTATGATGTTCAGTCCGGCATTGCCAAAAGTGCCGAGCGCGGGTCGGGCAAAGGCCGCCGGATTGAACCACGCTTTGCCCAGCCCCGGATCGCTCACCGCCGTGCTGCCCACCAGATCCCAGGGCTGGTTGCCGCTGCCGACACCCACGCCGGCCACATCGACCGAATCGGTAACCGAAAGCAACGTCCCGGAGCGGAAGAACGTAACGCCAGAAATCTGCCAGCCTCCCAAAGCCTTGCCCTGCCAGTTCTTCTGGGCACGCAAAAAGGGAAGCTGGTAAATGTAATTGATGTTGAGTAAGTGGGGACGGTCTAGGTCATCCCGGGCCCGAATGAAGCGGTACGCGTCGAATGGCGTAAAGACGTTACTGAGGCTCTTTGAGAAGGTATAAGAGATTCCAAAGCCCAGCCCGGACTTAAATCGCCGATCGGCGCTGAGTTGCAGCGAGTGATAGTCATTGCGGCCATCCCGCGATGTTTCATCTACCTGACCTAACCCATGATACGGCCGCAACGCGTTCGCCTGCCGAATCGCGGGGTTGGCCTGCAACGTGCCGGCGCGCAGTTGATTGATGTTACGAATGCGCTCCTGATTGATCGCCGACTTACCTACATATGCGGCCTCAAACAAAATCGCCCCCGGCACTTCGCGTTGGATTGAGAAGCTATACGAAAGCGCCGTCGGATACTTCGCCTCTAAATTCAGCGCCCGGATATAGAACGGGAAATCTCGTCGAGTGGCGCCACCTGGCTGGTCGACGCTGCCATTCTGTAACTGCACCTGCACTTGATTGGGCGCGTTGCGGAACAGCGACCCCTGGTTCAGCATCTGCCGATGATGGAACACGCCAGCGCCCGCCCGGATCACGGTTTTATTGGCGATGCGGTAGGCCGCGCCAAAGCGGGGGGCGAAAGCATTCGTATAGGTATTGGCAAATCCGCGCGGGAGGTCATGGAACAGGCGCTTCACGTCGGGAAGTTCCGCACCGAGCGCGCGCCCCCGGGCCGAATCGGGATAGCCATTCCCCGGTAGCACCACGCCATTGTAAGGATCTCCGGATACGATAAACCCGCCCACCGGGTCCACCACCGCCCGTTTCGCCGGATCGTAAAAAGCGGCATTGAAATTCGCGATGTCATTCCACTTCGCGTACCACGGCTGCTGATAGGTGTAACGCACCCCAAGTTCCAGTGTCAGCCTCGACGAAGCTTTCCAGGTATCCTGCAAATAGGCCTCCACCGAGTTACTCCGCATCAGCGTATAAGCCGCCGGACCCTGTTCGTTATAGGAATCGAAGTAGCCCAACGCAGCATTGGCAATCGCCACGCCAGACGAGAGCGGATGGCCCACGTCCTGAAAACTGAACTCGCCGTTCTGCTGGGCGCCGCTCTGATCGTTATTATTCTGCTGATCGTGATTGATCCATCCGCCAAACTTGATCGTATGCCTGGAGTTCCTCACCCAAGTAAGATTTCCAGAACCCGTATACATGGGACCGGAAGAATTTACCGGGCGGGAAGAGCCGTCGAGCGTCGCAAACGCCGGAATGATCCCGCGGGGTATCCGGCCCGGAATACGCTTCGGTCCTGGCACGATGAAAGGAAAGTTAAGCCCGTATTGGTCCCGGAGATAGCGCGCCTGGCCTTCGTTTTCATAAATACCGATATACACTAGGTCATTAGCCGCGCTGAAAGAGAAGTCACTAATCAGCGACGAACTAAGGGTGCTCGTAACATTAATCACGCCGGTTTTATTGGGACGGTTCCAGCGCGAATTCGAACGATCCAGTCCGCTCACGAACGGATCATCCTCGGTATGGCTGTAAAGGTTGCCCGTAAAGCTGATCCGATGCTTGCCCACATACTGGTCGATGCGGAACGTATCCTTGCGGCTGTCACGAGGATTGGGCAGCGTCTTGATCCAATTGTCCGTGCCTTGCAGAAAGCCAGCTGTCGGTAGTGGGTAAGCATTCAGCAAACCGATTCCATTGCGGCTCTGCCGCGTAACGGGAATCACATTGCCAGGGAACGGTACGTTACCGCCCGTCAAGTCCCGAATTTCCCGCACGCGCCGGAAAAACGAATTGCTCGGATCGAGTAACTCACTAAAATTTCCGCGCCGCATCAATTCACTCGGCACGGTGGCGGTAACGGTTCGCTCCCGCCGCCAAACTAGCCACTCCTGGGAGGCGAAAAAGAAGAGTTTGTCCTTCCCCGTGTTGAAGCGGCCAGGGACAAATACCGGGCCGCCGATCGTATAACCAGGCTGATTGAAGCGGAATGGCGCCGCCCGGCGTGACTCTTCCACCGTCGGACTGCGGTTCCGCGTCCAGCTATTCGCATCCAGCGCCGAATTCCGGTGAAACAACCAGCCCGTGCCATGAAAATCCTTGGTGCCGCTCTTCGTCACAAAACGAATTTGCCCATCCATCGCCCGCCCATATTCCGCCGGATAAGTGGAGGTGAGAATCTGCACTTCCTGAATCGAGTCCACATTCAGCAAACCAATCTGTGCTGACCCCGTAAAGTCACCCCGCGTACGCATCGCGTTCACGCCGTCCACCGTCACATTGTTGCCATTCCGGCGCCCCCCATTAATGCTGAAACTCTCATGCATGTTATTCGGATTAAAGTTATTGAAATTGCCGCCCACCACCCCAGCTTTCAGCAACGTCAAGTTGATCGGGTTGCGACCATTGAGCGCCAGGTCAGTAATCTGCCGCGCCTCCACCGTCCGGCCAATCTGCGCAGTCTCCTGCTGAATCTGCACGGTCGAAGCCGTTACCGACACTGATTCCGTGATGGCGCCCACGTCCAGACTCACATCCAGTGTCGTGCGCGAAGCCGCATCTACCTTCACGGCCGTGCGCACATAGCGTTTAAAGCCCGCCGCCTGCACAGTCACATCGTAAAAGCCGATCGGCAAGTTAGTAAACACGTATCCGCCGTTGTCCCCGGTGGTCGCGGTACGCTGCGCGCCTTGAGCGCCCACCGCGGTAACTGTCGCGCCCGCCACCAGTGCCTTACTGGCATCCTCAATGGTTCCCGCGATTTGCCCCTGATCCAACTGCGCTGCGAGCCGCGTGGCAGTAATACCTAGCAGTAACCCCAAAAAAACACAAGCGTGACGCATTTTCACTCTCCCGAGGGGAGAGAATATCCCATTCTCGCTTTGAATGCAAGGGGAGTTCTGTCCCGGGTCGCTAGTATGTGATCTGTCCGGTCTAATTCACCCATGATGTGCCCGCTTTAACAAAAGGGGGATGCTGGGTGGTGCACCCCACACGGCAGTACACCGCAACGGAAACGGAACGGATGATGAAGTTACAAGATGGCTTTTGAAAGCGATGGCGAAGAAAATCCCGTGGTGGGAAGTGGCCGAGGCACCGGGCTATGCCTGGCACCATCGAGCCAATAACTATGTTCGGGAAATATCCCGTTCCACTTGCGTTGCAGAACCTGCGTCACCGCCTTCTGGATAAATCGATCCAACACCCTTGGGATGCCAAGTTTCCGCACCCCTGCAATTGGCTTCGGGTCGGCTTCGTGATCTCTACCCGATTCACCGGCTGCGGCTGATAAGTTCCGCTCCGCAACTGTTCCCGGATCGCTGGCCAATGCGGTTTCAGGTAATCCGGCAGTTGTTGGACCGTCATCCGATCCATTCCCGGACTCCCTTGGTTGGCCTTGACTCGTTTCAATGCCTGTTTGCAATTTTCTCCCTCGCAGAGCTCTTCGACTAACTGTTCGCTGATAGCCGGGCTTTCTGTCCCACGTTTCGCCCTCAACGATTCGGCCCCTTCCACCAGACCATTCGAGACTTCACCTCTATCCTCCTGGTCGAAGGCCAACTCTAGCTGGATATTCTGCCGCTGGCCGCTCATGAGTTACGCTGCTGACTTGCCTCTCCCATTAACACCTTGAGGGGACCGCTCAGGCCTTCAACACTTTCCCTCCTAATACGCCCGCTGCTGACTTTCAGACCTTCCGTCGCCGGACCGCCCTTGCGCTTCGCTATCACTTCACCTTCCTTAGGTTGTGAGAAGGGCTTTCACCTTCGAGCTGTCGACCATGCCCGCCACAAAAAAAGGGCGCCGCTCCGAAGAGCGACGCCCGAGAGGGATTGAGAGAACAAGTCTGCTAGGGTGCGATCGGCTGCGAATTGCCGTCGATCGACAGGATGAACCGGATCAGCTTGCGCCGCTGCTCGGCGTCAGTGAGCGTGTCGACACCCTTTGTGCCGGCCGCGCGGTGGGCAACATTGTCCATTACTTGTTCGATCGTGTTCACAGATCCGTTGTGGTAGAAAGTTTGTGGGAAGGCATGCAGTGACATCAGCGAAGGCGGCACGTACCCTTGGGCACCCAGCGGCGCCGCGGCGTTCTGCCGGACCTCGGTTTTCAACGACGCATCGAACGTGCCCACCTGGGTGAGTTCGCTGATCACCTGGCCGTTGACGATCAGGTTCGCCACCGGGGCGGGGTTGAACTTGATGCGGCTGACGGTCCAGTTAGGGCCGCCGTGGCAGGTTTGGCACTTGGCCACCCTGAAGTACTCCTCGCCGTCAAGGACATCGGGCTCATCCTTCTTCACCGGCGACAATGGCGCGCGGATGCCGAACTGGATGAAGACCTTGAGGGCATCCCAACCGCCCACCCCGCGAACCTTAAGCTGCCGGCGGTCGCCGTTGGCCGGCGTGAAGGCGGCCAAGGTGGGGTCGGGCGTTGTATTGTCCGCGCCCACGATGATGCCGCGGCCACCGGACGCGCCCCGGATGTTGGCTTCGAAGTCCTCCTGTTCGTCGAAGATGCCGCTCCAGTTCAAAGCGCGCATCTGGCTGACGTCAGTCGGGTCGAAGTCCTGGTGTTGCGGGATGGTGCGACGGGGGCCGGCACCGAAGATCCATACGACGTTATCGCTCAAGCCGTTCGGATGGCAAGCGGAGCAAGAGCCCCAGCCATTGTTCGACATGCGGCCGCGGATGGGCGGCTCAAAGGGTTGGCGCGCGTCGAACTCGCCCACCGAAGTGTTGTAGAGTTCCTTGCCGACATGGATGATGTCCTCAAAGGTGCCAAACTCGGGCAGCGCCGTGGAGCGCAGCGTGGCAAGCACGGTGTCCTTGGTGATATCAACGACGGTGACGTCGCGCGAGACGTAGTTCATCACGTAAGCGCGGGTGTCAGAGGCATTGATGACGATGCCGCGCGGGTTGCGGCCGGTGGGAATTTCGAGGACCCGGGTGGGGTCAGTCACGTCGTTCGCCACGGTCGGCACACCGCTGGTGGGGTTTACGGTGACTTTGGCAATCACGTTGCTGGCCGCCGACAAGACATAGCCTTCGTTTGAACGATTCTTGAAAGCGATCGCCCACGGTACGGTAAGGAAGAGCTTGTTCGGGTTGCGCTGGTTTTTCACCGCAAGGTGCAGGTTCACCGTAGCGCCGGTGTCCCTATAATTGCCATCGATGATGCCGAGCAACGATTGCGTATTGACGTCGAAACGGACCGGGCCGTTCGGCGAAGCGCCCGTGCTGGGCACATAAGCGAAGGAGTTCTTAATGGCAATGCCGTTCAGCTGGTTCGGGTACGCTCCGGTGTTGAACTTGAGGTCTTCTTCGGTGATGACGGCGGGAGGGGCAATGCGCGCAATTGCGTCGCCGGCGGCTTTAAAGCCGGTGTCGCGCAGGGGCTTCATTTCGACGCCCGTCACCACCGTATCGTCAGAAGTGCGCAGGATAGTGACCCGGCCGCTCTTCGAGTCATCTTCGCCATCTAGCTTAACGCCGGTGGGCAAAGCGAGGAACTGCGTCACATAGACGATTTCGTCATCGTCGTCCGCGTCATTGTCGTTTGTAACTGCCAGACCGCGAGGCTCAAAGCCAACGTCGGTGACCGTCTTGATCACCCGGCTGTTGGCCGTGTCGATCACCGACACGCTGTTGGAGCGGGCATTGGTGACATACAGCTTCTTGCCGTTGGGCGTAAGAGCCAAGCCATAGGGCTCGGTGCCGACGGCGATGTCGCCGATGCGCTTCAGCCACAGCGTCCTCTGCCGCTGTACCGCAAAAATCGACACGGTTCCGGCCACGGTGTTGGCGACATAGATGCGATTGCCGTCGGGCGAAATGGCAATGCCGTTGGGCTCCTCGGATGTGGATTGTTCAATGACTTTCTTGTTCTTGTCCGCGCCGACTTCAAAGAGCGTGAACGAATTCGTATCAGGATTGACGACCACCATGATGCTGCCGGTAGCATCGAGGGCGATGGGTTGGGAAGAGGTGGGTCCAGCGAAGCGCGCCACAGGGTTTTGCGCGATCACCGGCTCCTGCTGGACGATGACATAGGTCACCCCCAACAACGCCGTCATCGCGATCACTCCCAGGCGGGCACTCCAGACTTCTTTTCGTTTTTCTTGCATATTGTGAACTCCGGGTGACCCAGTTAAACATAGGGTCAGTTAGGAGCTTACGGCAGGTTATGCAAGGAGTCCTCAGGAAGTTGTCACGTATGAGTGGGCGCGCCTCAGAAAATTATCGGGACCCGGCCTCGACTTCTCAAAAAGTTGTCAAGATGATTCATTTTTCTACATTTTTGGGGGAATTCCAGATCGAAGGCCAGGTACTCGAGACGGCCGTTAGACTTTCACCGCCTGCCGCCTGCCGGTCATGCGCTCGTACTTCTCATCCATCAGCTTCTTCACCCGCGCCACACTGGCGCTCTTGATATCGCCGTAGCCCCTCACCTGGTCGATCAAGGAAAGCATCTCGCGAAGCGGAGTTTCGTTCTCCGGACGCCACATCCCAGCGCACTCTTCCACCCAGGCCCGATACCAAAGGATCATTTCGCGCTCCTCGCGCCGGTGCTCCGCGTAGCCAAAAATGTCCAGCGGTGTCGCCCGCAGCATCTTCAGCATCGCCAGCAGTCGCATCCAGCCCGCAGCCCACGGCCCCAGATTCAACTTCTTCTTCCAGCCCAACGCCTTCAGCATCGGCGGATGCAAGACGTAGCCATGCCAAAGCGGCTTGGCGAACGTCCCATCGATGTCGGCCTGCAGCGTCGGTGCCGTCAACAAGCGAGCCACTTCATACTCGTCCTTATAGGCCATCACCTTGTACAGATAGCGCCCCACCAACTCGCGCATGCCCTCCGGCTGCGCCTCCACAAACTGCTTCCATTGCTCGGCGTAGCCGCGATTTTGGTAAGCCGTGAGATTGGCAAAGTGATTCACTGGCCCATCGCTCGCCTTCGCCGGCTTCACCACCGCTTCCACGCGCGCCGCATCCAGATAGTAGAGCCGGCCCCAGTTCAGCGCTTCCAGGTTGCGCTTGGCTTCAACACCGTTGAGCTCAATCGATGTTTCGAGCGCCGCCCGGCTG
>JAYVUQ010000720.1:0-3878 GCA_043787785.1 Bryobacteraceae bacterium | reverse complement strand
TGTGGCTGAATCATCCACAGTCGCGGTCGGTAGTTACCGAGTCAGTGCGTTTCTGGTACAACGCCTGGTTTGACCTGCCGCACATGGGTGGCGGTTCGGAGCAGGGGCTCATCAATCAACGCATCAACCTAGGTTTTGTCAGGGTGAAAACCGAAGAAAACGTCGAGCACGCGCTCCAGTGGATGCAAGCCTTCGGAACGGACTTCCTGATCGCTCACGAGGCGAAGTCGCAGGAGATTTACAAGGATATTCCCAACCCTCGCCGGTATGCCCAAGTGCTCAGTCAGATTTATGATGACGGCGAAGGTAATCTGATCTATCAAGTGCCACGCCGTTATTCGTCACTCGCCCGCGTCGTAGATACCCAGGCGTTCAGCGCGATCCCGGTGTTGGTGGGTAATGAGAACCAGGATATTGTGGCCGCCTACGCAAATGCCATGGAAAAAGGCCCGGAGACTTCTGCCACGATTACCTGGGAGGGGACCGACGCCTTTCGCTTGCGTGCCCGGTTGACGCCAGGCCAGTCGCTCGTCGCGATGGTGACTTACGACCCCGCCTTTCATGCTTACGCGAACGGGAAGCCGGTCGCCATGCGCTCGGACGCGCTGGGGCAGATGCACTTTTTGGCACCTCCGGGGGAAGTCGACTTGCGCGTCGCTTTTGAAATTCCCAAACAGAATCTGGCGGGGCGCGCGTTGACGATGCTTTCGCTGCTGACGGTGGCAGGCCTTTTCTATCTTGGTAGGCGGAAGGCCAGTTAATTTCGGTGTTCTCTCGGATCGACGTGATACTTGCGCTTGCCCTATTCGCGGTGAATGTGGCGCTAAACGTCCCGCTCTTTCGCGACGGGTCAATGCCGTACCGCGATTCGATTGAGCTAGGTTACGCGGCCATGGCCCGCTTCTTCTACTTACGCCCCAGCCCTTTCGGCTGGAATGCGATGCAATATTGTGGGCTGCCGGCGCAATTCACTTACTTGCCGGGTCTCCAGTATATTGCGGCCACGCTGGCTCACTTACTTCCGGTGGAGCCGGCTTACGTCTACCGCATGCTGGCTGCGACGCTAGCTTGTCTGGGCCCCTCGACGGTATTTCTGTTCGAGGCGTATTTCACCCGGCAACGCTGGTGGGCTTTGGCGGCTGCCCTAGGATACACTCTGGTATCCCCTCTATGGCATCGTTGCCCCAATTGATCGCGATCGCGGGAATATTCAATCGCCTTGGCGGCTCCTGGTGCTCGTAAAATATGGCGAAGGCCCACACAATGCCGGGCTCGCCTTGTTGCCGCTGGCGCTGGTGGCTCTCTGGCAGACCTGTACCCAGCCAAAGTACTGGCCCCTCTTGCTAGCCGCTGTTTTGCTGGCGGTGATTGCCCTGACAAACTGGATTGTCGCTCTGGCTTTGGCCTTCTGCGCGCTCACCATGGTCTTAACCGTCTGGGGCGTTCCCCAGGCAGGCTTCCGGGTGCAACGAATGCTGCTGTGCGGCCTGTTGGCTTATGGGTTGGCCTGCTTCTGGCTCACGCCCACCTTTATCTGCACGATCGCCTTCAACTGGCCGGCCGATGCCTTCAACTACCACTTACAGAGTCAGCAGCAATGGTTACTGTGCGGCCTGGGGGCAGGATTGTTACGAAGTAGAGCGGGGTTCTGGTGGCTCTTTCCGTCGGAACTCTTCACTTGTTTTGTGGCGCTAAATACCTTTGGCTTCGGCTGGGTGGTGCTTTGGTTTTACAACCGCGGCATCAATACCTTGCCCGAGTCGCGACGGTATGCACTGGAGTTTTAGCTTTTCTTTGTCCTGCTGATCTTTGAGTATTTCCGGCTCACGCTCCGGCGGCCCCGGCCCGTGGCCATTTTTTGTACCGTCAATCCCGGCGTCCTTTCTAGTGACGGCCGGATGGGCGCAAGTGGGGCGCTACACCACGCAGGGCTTCGCCCGCCGGAATCCAGTGTCCGTCGAACAAAGCATTGAGCACCGGCTGGCCGCGAAGTTGGCGAGCCTGAAACCGCGCGGTCGGGTGTACGCATCGGGAGGACTTCGTTTCCGCTTGAATGCCTGGTTTGAAATTCCGCAAGTGGGCGGCGATTTCAAGTCTGGATTGCGCAACCGCACGCCCGTGGCGCTGGCCTACCAGGTGCGCACGGGCCTCAACAGCGCGCCGGGCCAGGAGACTGCCGACGCAATTCTCGCGTTGCGCACGATGGGCGTGGAATAGATTGTCGTACACGGTACCCAGTCGCGCGAGCATTACCGCGACTTCAGCAATCCCCTCAAGTTCGACGGCGTGCTGGAACTCGTCCATCGCGAGGAAGATGACTCGATCTATCGCGTGCCCTACCGTTCGCTAGCCCATTTGGTGCGTTGGGAGGAGCGACTGGAGTGGCCTCGCACATCAAAATTGCCGCTGCTGTCGGCTTACATCGCGGCGATGGACGACCCTTCGCGATCGCAGCTTGCCACCGAGTGGATCAGCAGTAACCAACTCCGCATTACTGGATGCGTGGATCGGGAGATGCTGGTGGCGGTTCCGGTGAGCTACGACGCCGGCTGGCGGGCCACGCGAGGAGATCATGGGGTGGAGATCGTTCGCGACAGTCTGGGCTTCCTTATGCTTCGCACCGAGCCAGTTTCAGGCCAGCCGATCGTCCTCACCTACCGGGGCGCGCCAGAGCCGTACCTGATGTCCGGCTTTAGCGCTCTGGTCTGGCTCGCCGCGTTTGCCCGCCTGCGCCGGGAGTAGCAGCGGGACGATCTGCCTTCGCGTGGCTAACCATAGCGACACCTGAACTCGGTAAACTAAGGGATACGAATGTTTACAAAAATGCGAATCGGAATCTTAACTGGCGGGGGCGACGTCCCGGGATTGAACTCGGTGATCAAGGGCGTCACGTACCGCGCCAGCGAACTGAACTATGAAGTGATCGGCATCCGCCGGGGCTGGGAAGGGCTGACGCACGTCAACTTTAACGATCCGGCTTCGAAGTCGCGCTACATCCTGCCGCTCACCCGTGACAATACCCGAAATATTGACCGCACAGGAGGCACGTTCCTTCATTCCAGCCGCACCAACCCGTCCAAGATGAAAGCTGTGCCCGAATTTCTGGCGGGCAGTGTGTTCCCGGCGACCGAGCGCGAGAAGGACGGACAGAAGTACACCACCTATGACCTGTCGAAGCGGGTGATGGAGAATCTGCAAACGCTCAAGCTCGATTACCTCGTCGCCATTGGCGGCGATGACACGCTCAGCTATGCGGCCAGGCTGGACGCGCTGGGCTTCAACGTGGTGGCGATTCCGAAGACCATGGACAACGACGTCCGCAATACCGAATACTGCATCGGGTTTTCCACCGCCGTCAGCCGCGCTACCGAAGCCATCGAACGTCAGCGCACCACCGTCGGCTCGCACGAACGGATCGGCATCTTCCGCATCTTCGGCCGCGATGCCGGTTACACCGCGCTCTACACCTCCTATGTCACCTCCGTGCGTTGCTGCATTCCAGAGCATCGCTTCGATCTGCCCCACTTACTCGAAGTTCTGAAGCGCGACAAGGCGAACAACCCCAGTAATTATTCATTGGTGGTGTTGAGTGAAGGCTGCGAATGGGAAGGCTATCAAGTGCGCCACTACGGCGAAGCCGATGCGTACGGACATCGCAAAAAGGGCAATGTGGGCGAGGATATCGCCGACGAGGTGAAGCGCGTGCTGAAAGAAGAGACCATCGTGAGCGATCTTACTTACGACTTACGCTCCGGCGACCCGGACTTTGTCGACAAGATGGTCGCCACTACCTTCGGAAACATGGCTTTCGATACGATTCTCGAGGGGAAGAGCGGCCTGATGAGCGCGATCTTCCATGGCTGTTACGCCATGATGCC
>JAYVUQ010000719.1:0-7017 GCA_043787785.1 Bryobacteraceae bacterium | reverse complement strand
GCTTTACCTCGATCGCGTCGTGGCGATCGGACAGGCCGCGCAAGATCAGGTAACCCACCGCCTGACCCACGCACAAAATGACGCGATGCTCGACATCCGGATCGCGAAATCAGCCGCGATGTGTGGCCTCGAGATCCTGGCCAATGAAGCCTTCGGCGCCGCTCTTCGCCTCGGCGGCCAGAATCATCGGTAAGTCCTCCGAGGTAGAAAGGCGAAAGGTAACTGCCGGTGCCGCGGGATAAAGTGCCGGACTCAGCCAGCGAACCAAGGCGTAAGTGAACGCCTGCTCAAAGCTCTGGCGGCGATCGGCCAAGCCGGCCGTCAGCAAGCCAATGGCGCCTTCGTTCTGCTTCGAATTGAATTGCTCAAAGGCCTGATCGACCAAGTCTCCCAACTCGTGCCCCGCATCGAGACCCTCGCGAAAGCGGGGCGGTAACTCCATCCGCACGCCACCGCCTTCGCCGCGTTGCCCTTGGCGATCCACCACCACCACGGAGTTCACCAGGTACAGCCTCCCGCGCAACTCCTCAATGCCGCCTTCGAGGCCCACGCCCAGGTCAGCGTCGACGGCTACCCTGGCCGCGGCGGCGCGGTTGGCCGCCCCCTGCCGCGTCTCGGCCTCGGTGCGAGGCTGGGCGGCGACACCGGAAGGCACGGACACGCCGACGATTTCGGCGGCCGGCCAAATGCGCTTCGCTACCCCCTCCACCGCCCCAATCTTTACCGGATTCTTTGAGCCCACCGCAATTCGCTGCATCATCTCCAGCATAATGTCAGAAGGATGTTGTCCTTCTTAGCCCTCACGTGGCTTGCCGTACAAATCGAGGTCTACTCCGAGTTTCGCCGTATCGGTCCGAATGGCGAACTCGTCAAGCCGGATCAGGGCGGCACTGTGCGCGAAGTGCTCTCGCCCGCAGTAGCGCGCGGCGGGCACGCCTCGTTCCACGTGGTCGTCAAAGGCGAAACGGGAACGCCCTACACGCTCTATATCGGGCAGAACCCTGAAGGCCACGGCCGCATCACCCTCTATCGCGAGCTTTTCACGGAGGGCATTCCTCATCGCCTGGAACTCATTCAAGCCGGCTTTGCCGGGCCGCACGAGGGGCGGATCCCGGAAGGCCAGACTTCCGAGGTCTTCTGGATGGACATCGAGTACCCCAGCACGGTAGCGGTGGGGCGCGTGAAGGTGGAGCCGCAGTTGTGGGCCGGCAGCCACTGGATTGTTTACCCGATGGAGGTGCGGCTGATGGAGACACGGTTGCAGAGCCTGCCGGCGGATCGTGACCCCGGCGTAGCCATCGACGTTCGCGCGGAAGCCGCCGCCTTTGTCGCCTTGCGCGAGCATCTTTGCGGCGTCGCCCCGCCAAAGGCCACGCCGGGCGAATCCACCATCCGCCGTTTTCTCTATCGCAACGCCATAGAAGTGCTGGCCCTCGCCAAGCAACTCTCCGCCGGGCAGTTTCCGGACGTTAAGACCTACTGCAAGGGCGAGATCGAGCTTCCCTTCGACGGTTTCTTTCGCCTTCGCAACCAGATTCTGCAGAGCCGCCAAAATGAAGTAAAATAAAAAGGCTGGAGAGATGGCCGAGTGGTTGAAGGCGCACGCTTGGAAAGCGTGTTTAGGAGAAATTCTAACGAGGGTTCGAATCCCTCTCTCTCCGCCATAGTATTCCCCCTTCCTCAGCCCACCCCCACCGATCATCAGGGCGCAATCCTGTACGAGCGATTCGTTACAACGAAAGCGTGTCGACAACGGAAGCGTCTCGGAAGGGCCGTCTTGCAATTCTTACCTCTCTTCGCTCCTTGAGGATCGAGTTCGATGCATCTTCTGCCGACTTTCGACCCAAATGTGAGTTGGCCCCTCAAGTGCTACGAGGTTGGTATGAAGACCGCTCTCACCACCGCGAACCGGAAGCTCCGGACTACGGGAAACCTGCAGGACTTCGGCAGCATCCTGCGTCGGCCCATCGCCCTTCAAGACTCTGTGTGTCTCCAAAGCGTGAAGGCGCTAAACCAAGTGCTGGCCGACACCATCACGCTGCGAGACCTCTATAAGAAGCACCATTGGCAGACCGGTGGACCGCACTTTTACTCGCTCCATCTGCTATTCGACAAGCATTATTCCGAGCAAGCCGACCTGGTGGACGAACTAGCCGAACGCATCCAGCAATTGGGCGGAGTGAGCCTGGCCATGGCCGCCGATGTCGCTGAGGTCACAAAGGTGGAGCGGCCACCACGCGATCGCGAAGAGCCGGTCGCCCAAATTCGCCGTTTGCTCAAGGCTCATGAACAAGTACTTACCGGCGTGCGGGCCGCCGCAAAAAAGTCGGATGACGCAGGCGACGACGGCACCAACGATCTCCTGGTTAGCGGCGTAATCCGCACCAACGAGCAACAAGTGTGGTTTGTGGCCGCCCACTTGGACACCCCCAATGGTAGTGAAGAGTAAGCCCATGCCCTGCATGCTTCAACATCTAGCTGTGCGCATGTCGGATGGGGATATGGCGGCTTTGGGCGATCTGTACGACCACTACGGCGCGGCCGTTTATGGGCTCACCCTTCGAATTGCAGGTGATGCTGGTACCGCCGAGGACCTCACCCAGGAAGTATTTCTCCGGGTCTGGCGACAGATTCCCAACTTCGATGCTCAACGCGGCAGCCTATTTAACTGGATCATGACCATTGCGCGAAATTCGGCCATCGATTTTCTACGCTCTCGCGAGGGGCGGCAGGTTCACCGTAGCATTTCGCTCGAAATCCTCCCGCGCCCCTTGGCGCACGAGAACACTGAAGCCGAGTGGCATCTGGCCATTCAAGTAAACGAGGTGTGGAAAGCGATCGCGCAACTCAAACCTAGAGAGCGCGAACTGCTGGAGCTGGCCTACCTGGAAGGATTCTCGCAGAGTGAGATGTCCGAGCGGTTGGGCGTACCCTTGGGTACGGTGAAGACCTGGATAGGGATGGCGTTGCGGCAATTGCGCACCCATTTGTTGAAACGGCCAGTGGCGATGCCCGTCGCGATGGAGGTGGCCATCAACGCCTTCCAAGGCATGCCCGGCAGAAGCGGTACAATCAAAGCTTGATGCCTCCGCGGTTTTTCCGCTTGGCGTTGTTGATGGTTGGCGTGGTGTTTGCCTTCGCTATCTCCATCGTGGTGATGCTCCAACTGATCCCCGCGCCGCGACGCAGCGTAGATTATATGATCATTGGCGGTGCCGCCACCTTCTCGGCGATGGCAGTCTTATTCGTGGTTATGATCACCACCTGGTATCGCATGCCCGTCGGCATTGTGCGACGACGGGCTGTGGCGGTGTCTGTGGCCGACGAGCCAGAGTCCTAAAGCCTACAGATCGATATCGCTAAAGCTCTCGATCGTGTCCCGCCCCGCCGCTTCCGTCGCACCCTTCTTCTTGGGCTTGAACGCATCGGCCTTCACCAGCGGGCCGAAATTCAACCCCGTCCGTTTAGCGATCTCGGCAATCGGCCGCTGCGCCAACTTCAGTTCCAGTTCACTCAAGGGCCGCGGCACGAACTCCTCGTCCTTCGCCACCTTATCTACCAGCACCTTCTGGCTCAGTACAAAGCCAGCCGCCGATAGCTTGCCATCTTTCCGGATGATCAGAATCTTCCAGAATTCCTGAGGAATTTGGACATTGAGATACTTCTTGTCCGCCGCTGTAAAGACCGGCCCGTTAAAGACGCAGGCGCGTTTGGAGCCAATAGCCACCTCCAGGGCATAATCTTCCAGGCCAGCCCACAGCCGGGAAACGGGAATATCGAGGGCGGCCGCTTTCGTGGCCCCCGCGCCCTGGTTGAACGCAAAGTGCTGCGGCGAGCAATTCGTAAAGTGAAACGTATCGTCGCCCTGGCGCTTCGCCTCTTCCACCGTTGAGCCCCAAGTGGCATCCAGGCGCCGCACCAAGTGTCCCCGGTCCCAAGGATTCACACGGGTAGATTCTTGCAACTTGCCCGAATAGAAGCTCTGACCCAGTTGAAACTTGTCGTCCATGCGCAGGTCGGTAATCCAGCTATCTTCGCGCGCCCCGGTGTCGCGAATCGAACTGCCATCGATATTCACGCAAGCAAATAGCGCTAAGCGCCGCTTGGCATGCATCATCACGCTGTAGTTGAAGTATTTCAACAGACCGGGTCCGCTGGCCTTTTTGAGCGGCGCGGCCAACTTCTGGGTCGCCGCGGTTAGCGTCGGCAACGGCACCGTCAGGCCGACGCCCAGAAACTTCGGCTGGTAGCCGGGGCGCGACGAGTAAGTGGACGTGTCGATTTCCACTTTCTCCAGCAATCCTTCGCCCGGCGTCACCACTTCTGACGGCGGCCCCTGCTGCTGCGCGGTATTCAATATCGGCGTTTCGAGCGCCGCCAAGGCGCGCACCGGCAACGACACAAACAGTTGGTTCTCGCTCCAATAGACTGGCGCACCACCCGCGCCCGCTGCGGTCTTTACCGCTTCGTGGGTCGGCGATGCTACCGGCGGCGGCTCCAGCGCCCGCAACATCGAAGCCACAGCCGCATGCGACGCGTGGTGCAGCTTCGAATACTCGCAGATCCGGCTAATGCGGATGCCTTCGTTGGCCTCCCACTTCACCAGGCTCTCGTCCATGCTGTTGTCCCACTTCTTGCCGTCAATGGTGAGCCAATTCCCACTCGCATCGGTCTTCGGCACGCCGCTATGGTGCAAGGCCACCACTTCCCAGAAGCTATTGAACACCGGCGACCCCGATGAGCCCGCCGTCGTGTCCGTCTGATACCAAACCGTGTTCTGCTCATACTTGATCAGCTTGTTCTCCCGCACGCAAACCTGCTTCCGCTGGCCGCCCGGATGCTGAATAATTGTCAGATATTCGCCTTCAAAACTCTTGCCCGGCTCCGGCCGCAAAGGCAGCCAGCCATAAGGCGATAGCTGCGCGCCGCCACTTACGGCAATTAACGTAAAGTCGAGTTCCTCATGCGTAAAGAAACACGCCGCCGGATTCAAAGCCACGGTGACGCTGCGCTTGTTCTCCCCCCGGGCGTCCTGCTCATAGTCGAACTCCGCCTGGGCGCGGCCACCCTCCAGGTCGTTGTGCAATACATGATGATTGGTCATCAACAAGCCCGGCGCCACCAGGAAGCCCGTGCCGTAACCCTCCGTCCGTTGCCGCGCATCGCGCAAGATGATGCGGCACACACTGCGCGCGGCCAGGGTGCCCCGCTCCAGATAGTTGATGCTCATCAGGTCGTTGCCTTCCAGCACCCGCTCCAATGCCGCCGCCGCCGCAGGCTGGCTTTGCCCACTCTCCATCAGCCGCGTCAGCAACCGGGTGCGTTCGGCAGGCTTCAGTTTGCGCTCGCCGTCCGGGGTCTGCTGCGCGCGCTTCACATCCGGACGGTTGAACCGCTCGCGCGTGGCTTGAAGAATCGACTCCGTCAGTAACATGGGTTTCTCCTATTGTTTCGTCGCCGTCCACGTGCCGTCGCCCAGCCCTTCCACCACCAGCGTGCCCGCCATCGTGGTCGCGCTCTTCAGCGTGCCCTTATAAATCACCTTCACCTTGTCACCCTGCGGCGATACCTCAAAAGTAAATTCAATCGCCTCCCCTTTCACCGTCCCCTTCAACTCCGCCTGGCCCAGTGCTCCGGAATAGTTGCCCGTAATCTTTTCACCATCCTGTTTGAAGACGAAGCTAGGCGACCCCGCCCCCGCCGAAGTGTCCACCTGCGCTTCCCATTTACCGGAAACGTCGGCCGCGAAAAGGCAGCCGCAGAGGAGCGAAAGCACACAGATAAGTCTCATGCCGATCATCGTAGCTCAGCCCAGCCTGAAAGTCATGCTACCCTCAGTGTTCAAGATGGCCGAAACCCGCGAAAAAAAGCAATTGATGTCCGCCTCCGAAATGGACCGCACCCTGGTCCGGCTGGCGCACGAAATCCTCGAGAACAGCAAAGACCTCAGCAAGCTCGCCTTCATCGGCATCAAGCGCCGCGGCGTGCCCCTCGCCGACCGCCTAGCCAAGAAGATCACCGAGCTCGAAAAGCTCAACATTCCCGTCGGCACCCTCGACATTAACCTTTACCGGGACGACCTTTCCACCGTCGGCCAGCGCCCCGTCCTCAACTCCACCGCCATCGACTTCGACATCACCGGCATGGACCTTATCCTCACCGACGACGTCCTCTACACCGGCCGCACCGTCCGCGCCGCCCTCGATGCCCTCTTCGAGCGCGGTCGACCCGCGCGCGTCCAGTTACTCTGCCTCATTGATCGTGGCTGGCGCGAACTCCCCATCGAAGCCCGCTACGTGGGCCGCATGGTGCCCACCGCCGCCAACGAAATCATCGAAGTAAAGTTTCACGAGATTGACGGCCTGGAGAAAGTGCTCTTGGTGGAGCTGGTCGCTTGACTCTGATCGTCAAAAACGGGCGGGTCATCGATCCCTCCCAACAACTCGACACCATCGCCGACGTCGCCATCGTCGACGGCAAAATCCGCACCATCGGCCAAAATTTACACTTCACCGGCGCCGCGGTATTTGACGCCACCGGCTGTGTCGTCGCCCCCGGCTTCTACGACATCCACGTCCACCTTCGCGAACCCGGCTTTGAAGATTCCGAAACCATCGCCACCGGCGCGCAGTGCGCTCTCGAAGGCGGCTTCACTACCGTTTGCTGCATGGCCAACACCAAGCCGGTGAACGACTCGGCCGAAGTCACCCGCTACATCGTGGAGCAAGCCCAGCGCGTCACGCCCGTCCACGTCCACCCCATCGGGGCCATCTCTGCTGGTTCCGCCGGCGAAGTGCTGGCCGATATCGCAGCCATGGTTGCCGCCGGCGCGGTCGCCATCTCCGACGACGGCCGGCCCGTGATGAACTCACAACTGATGCGCGAGGCGATGGAGCTAGCCAAGCAGCTCAACATCCCCGTCATTGACCATTGCGAAGACCTCAACCTGACCGAAAAAGCCACCCTTCATGAGGGCCTCACTTCGCTCAAGCTCGGCCTGCGCGGCATGCCCTCCGC
>JAYVUQ010000718.1:0-3335 GCA_043787785.1 Bryobacteraceae bacterium | reverse complement strand
GGGAGCCTCGGCAATCTTCTTGGAAATCGGAGTGACCGTTACCGTAGCTTCTTTGCCGCTGCGGCGATAGACAATCTCGAGCGGCGCGCCCTTGCTGTTTCGCACCTTGTCGACTAACGAATAAGGAGCGCGTATGGCGTCGCCATTGATGGAAACTACTTGGTCGCCGGTTTTAAGCCCCTGTTTGGCCGCGTCAAGATCGGGGTCAACGCGCCCCACAATCACATCGGCGTCCGGCTGCCAGCCTAGCGACTCGAGGCCGGTGGCGTCGGTGTGCTTAGGGGTGATCTTGATGGGCAAGGTCTGCCCCGCCCGCGCGAGCACCAAGCTCACCGGACGATTGATGTTTTCGAGCGAAGCCAGGTTAACGTCGCTCCAGGTGGGGTTGGCCTGATCTTCAATGCGCACGATGGTGTCGCCAGGCAGCACGCCGGCTTTCGCCGCCGCGGAGTCCGGCACCACGCTACCCACCTTGGCCGCTTGATCCATGTAAAGGGCCTTAGGAAACTGCATGCTGAAAAGCACGGCCATCAGCACCAGGGCCAAAATAATATTCATCAGCGGACCGGCAATCGCGATAATCATCCGTTGCCAGCGCGGCTTGTTCATAAAGCCACGTGGATCGTGGCTTTGTTCCTCATGCTCCGCACCGGCCATTTTGACGTAGCCGCCAAACGGAATCGCGCAGACCTTCCAATCTGTTTCACCGCGGCGAATGCCAAACAGCCGGGGGCCGAAACCGATCGCAAACGCATCGATTTTGACATCAAAATAGCGGGCCGCCCAATAGTGGCCCAATTCGTGGATCACAATCATGATCCCGATGAGGACTAACATCCACCAGACGCTTTCGACGAAGGCCATCTACATATTCTCCTATACCGTCACGGGTCGCTTAGCGATCCAGCTGAGAGCGACGCGGCGCGCTTCCGCGTCAATTTCCAGCACTTCGCCGACGGATTGCGGTGTCCGGCGAGGGACGCGCGCCAGAGTCTCTTCGACCGTGGCGGCGAGTTGGGGAAACGAAATCTCTTCCTTGAGGAAGGCTTCCACAGCGATTTCGTCCGCGGCATTCAACACGCAGGGGGCCGATCCGCCGGTCTCGAAAGCCTCGTAGGCCAAGCGCAGACAGGGGAACCGTTCAAAATCGGGCGGGGCAAAGTCCCACTTCTGGGTCTTCGTAAAGTCGTAACGAGGCACGGGTGCCGTTTCGCGGTCAGGGTAGGTAAGCGCATACTGGATCGGCATGCGCATGTCGGTGGCGCAAACCTGGGCGATCACCGAGCCGTCTTTGAATTCCACCAAAGCGTGCACCGTCGACTGCGGATGCACCACCACGCCGATCTCGGCGGGGGCGAACCCAAAGAGCCAACCGGCCTCAATCACTTCAAAACCCTTGTTCATCATGGTGGCCGAATCGATAGTAATACGATTGCCCATCTTCCACGTTGGATGACGCAGAGCCTGCTTCGGCGTCACCGAAGACATGTCTTCTTTTGTAAACGTACGAAAAGGTCCACCTGAAGCGGTGAGAATCAGCCGGGTGGCTTCGGCGCGGCGCCCAGCTCGGAGGCACTGGTGCGCCCCATTGTGTTCGGAATCCACCGGCAGCAGTTCGGTGCCACTGGCGGCGGCAGCGGCCATCACCAGTTCGCCGCTCGCCACCAGGACTTCCTTATTAGCGAGGCCGACCGTTTTGCCGACTTTCACCGCCTGATAGGTCGCCTCCAGACCCGCCACGCCGACGATGGCAGACATGACGAAGTCCACTTCCGGGGCGATCGAAATGGAAATCAAGGCGTCCGGGCCCGTTAACAACTCGGGTACGGAAACTGGTATTGGTTGATCTTCCAAAAATTGTAGAAGCGAACGACGTACGGATTCTGAACCCACCACCACCACTTGGGGGTGGAATTCCCGAATCTGGGAGGCGAGGAGTTGAAAGTTAGAACCGGCGGCTAAGGCGTGCACGGAAAAGCGTTCCGGCATAGTCCGCAAGACATTGAGGGTGTTGACGCCAATGGAGCCAGTGGAGCCCAGGAGGGTAACTTGCTTCATTTGCGGAACCTGCGGGGGGAGACGCCCATTAGGGCTATTGTATCACGGGGTAATTGAGGAGACTGAAGCGAGAGAATTAGGCGGCGGAGAGGGTGCTTCAGGGGTCTTAATGAGGTTAGTCTCGCTTTGGTGGGAGTAAAAACCTCCCCGCCTTGATTCCAATCTTAGGATACTGTTTTCGGAAATGCAAGAATTATTTTCTGAATTCTAGAATATTTTATGAACGCTTCTTAACTTCAACGCCGACTAACCCCTCCAGCACTTTGATGGTCGAGCAAATGTCCTCTTCCGCGTGCCCGGTGGCGATGGCGGCGCGAAACTGCTGCTGGGTGGCGGCGGTAAGCGGCAGTGGGACGTTCAGTTCGTTGGCCGAGTCGAGCATGAGGCCGATATCTTTGTGCATCCAGCGCACCGAGAAGTTCGTGGAGAAGTCCCGCCGGAAGACGTAGGGCGCCTTAAAGGAAACCAAGCCGGACTTGGCGGCCGAATTCTCGAGAATGGTCAGCATCAGTTCGGGGTCGACGCCGGCTTTCGTGGACAGCACCAATCCTTCATTAAAAGCTTGTAATGTATTCGCCAGGATCAGATTCTGGGTCAGTTTGGCGTGCAAGCCCATTCCGGAGCCACCGCAGTAGTAGAAATTCTTCCCCATCGGCTCAAAGAACGGCTTGACGCGCTCGTAGACGGCGGCGTCGCCACCGATCATGAAGGTGAGAGTGCCACCTTCGGCACCGGGGCGAGAACCGGTACACGGCGCATCGATAAAGTGCAGCCCGCGCGCCTGCAGCTTGGCCGCAATCTTGCGGCTTTCGTCGGGAGAGACGGTGGAACAATCGACGATCACCGTGCCGGGCTTAGCTCCGGCGGCGATCCCGTTCGCGCCGAGGATAACCTCTTCGGACATGTGGGTGTCGCCGACGCAGAGGAAGATGCACTCGGCATGGGCACCGACTGCCTGCGGCGTGGCGCAAGCAGTGCCTTTTTCAGCCGCAGCGAGTTCGGTGGCCTTCGAGCCGGTGTGGGACCAGACAGCAACGTCGTGCCCGGCACGCATGAGGTGTCGCGCCATGGGCAATCCCATGATGCCAAGTCCGAGGAAGCCCAATTTCGCCATGCAGATTTTCTCCTAAGCTCGCCCCCCGAGTGGGGGCCAAAGGAAAAGTGTACTAATCAATCGGCGGGAAAAGCTACTTTTGCATGAGAAAGCGGAGCAGAAGAATGTCGGAGGCTTGAAACTGCGTTTGTACAACATTGCCTATTTCGCCGTCCTCGACGGC
>JAYVUQ010000717.1:0-2267 GCA_043787785.1 Bryobacteraceae bacterium | reverse complement strand
CAGAAGCCAGCGTCACCGACACTTTTTCATCCGTCGCCGTCTTCGCCAACACCTCAAACGATAGCCCCGACACCACGCTATTCACCAGGTTCGTCTTTTGCGATACCGGTACGCCGTTCAAAGTGAATATCGCGTTGCTGCCCTGGTTGGCCGACGTAATCAACGCAATCGGCGTCCCCGCCGGATCGTCCGTCAACGTCAATGCCGTTGCGCCAGTCGTGTTCGCCGAAATCGACAAGTGATTTTCACCATCGGTCGTCAAAATCGACGCCGTCACGCCCGCCCCCAGGTTATTGATCTTGTCCCGCAACCCGGCCAGATTGTTTTGCGCCGTCGTGAGGTTGATCGTAAACGTGTTCGGGCCCACCGTCAGCCCCACCGTGCCGGTAGAAGAAACCGGCGTCGCGCTCGAATTGGCGTAGCTGATCACCGACGTCTCGGCCGCCGCCGACGCAATCGATGTAATGTTGGTGAGTTGGTAGACGCCGCCGGTGGTCGCCGATACCGACCGGATGGCGACTTTGGCCGAATCGGTCGACTTACCCGTCACCGCCCGCCGGTCCCCAATCTCGCCCAAAGACTTCAAGCTCGCCCCAAAGGCGGCCACCGCGCCCTGCAAACCACCCGCCACCACCTTGCGCTGTACCAGGTCCTTCTGCTGGTTCTGCAGCGCCGTAATCGGCAACGACGCAATCTTCACCGTGCGCTGCAAGATCGTTTGGAAGTCAGAAGAGTACTTACTGACTCCGGAAAATACTAATGGCGTGAGACTCACGGGAAGCTCCCTCGTTGCGTCTTATCGGCCTCAAATCCCGTGGCGAGAGGGAAATTTCCTTACGCTCAACCTCACGCCACCCCTATGACACCCACCGTAAATAAGCCCTCCTCTTATGAGGCCCACCGTAAATTCAGCCCGTCTCCCATGAGCTTCCCGCGTAATCTAAGCCCGCCCCATGAGCCTGCCACTAAGCAGGATGAGTCTCATAATAAATAAGGGGGCCGACTACCCCCATTTGCGGATAGCTAAGTCATTGAAAACACTCGCCAGTCGCTCCATTTACGATCAAGCTCATCCCCACCATTGTGGTGATTCTCTTTCTTTTCTATCACTTAAGCCTGTTTTACGCTCAACCTCACGACAGAGCCACCTTAATTGGTTCTCTTGGTATTTGGTTTCTAATACTTGCAATCCATTGGACGGCCCTAACGGGCCCTTTTTGGTAACTGGTGTGAGCTTCCCAATAAAGAATCCAGATTTCCATGAGCTTGATCGTAAACCCGTAGCCCTCGCCGTACCGGGCGTTGTATAACTTCGGAGGTATGGCTACGGGCATCAAACCGCAAACTTCCCTCGTGAATCTCTCGGTCGAAGAAGAAAACCTCTCCTCGATCCCGTTTGCCGTCCTCGAACGCCGCTTCAATGGCCGCCAAATCGACAAACTGGACGTCCGCGGTACCAAAACCCTGCCCGATGGCTCCGAAGTCCGCGTCCTGTGGCAAGTGCAAGGCGACAACGAATTAGGCCTCCCGTCTGAGAAAGACCTCGACATCTTCGTCGCCCTGGGCGTGCTCACCTTCCGCAATAATTTTGAGAAAACCGTCACCTTCAACGGCCGCGAACTCGCCAAGATGCTCAACACCCAGGTCAACGGCAAGTTCTACGATCGTCTCAAACTCGCCATGGGCCGCCTCATCGCCCTCCGCTTCCGCGCCGTCGCCGAAAACGAAAAGCAGGAAACCGTTAAATGGGTCAACGTCTTCCAGGAAACCAGCTTTGCCGTCGACAAGGTCGCCAACCGTTGCACCGGCTCGGTTACCTGGACCGACAAACTCATCCAATCCATGGGCTCCGGTTTTTTCCGCCTCATCGACGCCAGCCGCTACATGCAGCTCGACGGCATCACCGCCAAGCACCTCTACCGCTTTCTCTCGATCGCTTTCGAGAAGACGGATACCATCTTCATCGACGCCCGCCAGCTCGCCACGGAGCACTTGGGCATGCCCCAGCCGCCCCAATACCTTTCGCGCCTCATGCAGACCCTTGAACCGGCCTTTGAACAAGTCAAGCGCATCGGCGTCCTCGGCGAGTGGCACGTGGCCTCAGCCCCCGATTGGCGCATCGCCCTTCGCCGCCATGCCAGCTATGTGCCCGAGCGTAAAGCTCTCATGATGTCCGGCCCCGGCGAAGACCCCGACTTAAACCGCGCCGCCTGCCGTAAACTCCTCGAAGAAGTCGGCTTTACGCCCAACGTCATGGACCCCTTCCT
>JAYVUQ010000716.1:0-3621 GCA_043787785.1 Bryobacteraceae bacterium | reverse complement strand
GCCAGCGCCTCGGCGGCGCGAATGGATTCGGCGACCATGAGGCCGTAAGCCATGATCGTCAAGTCCTGGCCGTCAACTAGCGTCTTGGAGCCGCCGACGGGGAACTGGTCGCCATCTTTGTAAATGATCGAAGCCTTCGACCGGCCGGCGCGGATGAAGCACGGGGCCGGGTGATAGGCCAGGGACTTCACGATCTCAAACATCGACGAATCGTCGGCCGGCGCCATCACCACAAAGCCGGGCAGCGCCGTGGCAAGGGCGAGATCTTCAATCGACATCTGCGACGGGCCGTCTTCGCCGATGGAGATGCCGCTGTGCGTGCCAACCACCTTGAGCGGCACGTTGGGGTAAGCTGCTGTGACGCGCAATTGCTCAAAGCCTTTGTTCATGACGAAGGCCGAAAAGCTAGCGACGAAAGCGATCTTGCCCGCCGCGGCCAAGCCCGCACCGATGGCGACCATGTTGGCTTCAGCGATGCCGCATTCAATGAAGCGGTCCGGAAATTCCTTGGCGAACAGATGAGTGAAGGTGGACTTCGAAAGGTCAGCGTCGCAAACCACGACCTGGTTGTTCTCACGGCCCAGCGCCACTAGGGCGCGGCCAAAGCCTTCGCGCGTGGCGGGACCCAATTTCAATTCGTACTTTGCCATGTTGTCGGTGATTCCTTACGCCAGTTCGGCGAGCGCTTTCTGGCACTCGTCGGCGCTGGGCGCCGTGCCGTGATACTTGGGGTTGTTCTCCATGAAGCTGACGCCCTTGCCCTTGATGGTGTGGGCAATGATGACGGTGGGCTTGCCCTTGGTTTGGGCGGCTTCGATGTAGGCGCCGCGCACTTCGGACGGATTATGGCCGTCGATGGTGATGGTGTGCCAGCCGAAGGCGCGCCACTTGTCGCCGATGGGTTCCAGGTCCATGATGTCCTTCACCCAGCCATCCAACTGAATCTTGTTGTAATCGAGGATGGCGACGATGTTGTCCACCCTGTGGAAGCTGCCAAACATGGCCGACTCCCAGATTTGCCCTTCCTGAATTTCGCCGTCACCCAGCATGACGTAGGTGCGCGAGGGAGAGCCATTCATCTTCGCGGCGATCGCCATGCCGAGACCGACGGAGAGCCCTTCGCCCAGCGAGCCGGTGGAGGCTTCCAGCGCCGGGATGAAGCGGACATCGGGATGGCCTTGATAGATGGAGCCCATCTGGCGCAGGGTGTTCAGCTGGTCTTTGGGGACGTAGCCGCACTCGGCCATCACCGAGTAAAGCACGGGCGCGGCGTGGCCCTTGCCGAGGATGAACCGGTCACGGTTCACCCACTTGGGATTCTTGGGGTCGTGCTTCATCTGGTCGAAATAGAGGCCGACCAGGAGTTCGACGGCTGACAAGCTTCCGCCCGGGTGCCCGGACTTGGCCGCGGTAATCATTTCAATAATGTCGCGCCGGACGCGCTTGGCGATGGCTTCTAGTTCAGTGAAGGACGGGGTTTCGACGGACGTCATGATGCTTTGTCTAGGGTAGCACTAGGACGTTGGTACTGGGGAGACGGGGATCAGCGCGGATGCGGGCGATGACTCAGGGGATTGGCAAGAATTGCCAGTCCTGATAAGATTCCCCTATGCCTACGCGAAATGTGAATCTGACGGATCACTGGGACCGCTTCATTGACGGCGGCATCGAGTCCGGGCGCTTTAGCAACGCGAGCGAAGTGGTGCGCGAAGGCCTGCGGCTTTTGGAGCAGCGGGAACTGCGCGACAGAGCCAAACTCGAGTGGCTCCGTGGCGCGGTGAAGGAAGGTGTCGATCAGCTTGATCGAGGCGAGGGAATTGAATTCGACACCATGGATGACCTCTGTACCTATATCGACCAACTCGGCGAGGGAGTATCCGCCGAGATTGCCGCCGAGCCAAAGAGTGCCTAAGCAACGAGGCGCTAAGGTTAGGATTGCGCCTGAGGCCCGGATCGATGTCCGCGCGGCACTGGTTTTGAGCGAGCGGAATTTCGGTAAAGCCGCAGCCGGCCGCTACCGGGCACTCATCCAGCAAGCCCTCCGTGATGTCAGTGTGGATGCCGAATGGCTCGGCCGACCGGTCCGACCTGACCGCTGGAGGCAGGACCTACCATCTGTCGTTGAGCCGAAGTCGCGTAGCGGGAGTGCGAGTGAAAGAGCCACGGCATTTTCTGGTTTACCGTCGCGATCAGGATCAGGTCGAGGTGATCCGTGTCCTCCACGATGTGCGCGATTTCTCGGAGCAGCTTTCGGAAGATTAGTTAGTTAGGATTGCCGCATTATAGAACCCTAGGAGGTGATCGAATTTGCCCATGACCTTACGTCCATGATATCGATTGCCCTCAGTCCGCCAACGGACCTAGAGGGGTGTTTGGTACTCAAGCTCATCAGGCTAGCGTTCTGTTTTCCGATAATCCTGCGTCCTGTCAACCTTGGCCTCGGTCGCAGTGGCGGCGCTCATCGTAGTCGAGTTCAGCCCGGCATCCGACCGAAGGGCCAGGCGTCCGTAGTCGATGCCACGAAAACCGTAGACCGGTCGGCTACCGGCCAGGGCCATTCCTCGGATTCAACGAATGCCGGATCAGCTGGTCCGAGCACGACATGATACTCGGGCGCTCCAAATTGGGCGAACAGCCGAACAAAGACATGCACCACCGTCCCGCTAGCCATTACCTTGATGGCGTGAATGCCGCTCTCGTCCTGATTGATCAACCGGCCGTGCCAGGAGCCGACCCAACGGCCGATGCATGGTTCCGCGCCAAGAATCACTTTTCTTATGGGCGTCTGCCCGAAGCGCCCGAGGCCAAGTGCATAGACTGCAGCACAGAAACCTATTTTGGCGAGGGTTCGTGCAAAGTCCTCGGGGACAAATGTTGTTCGTTTGCCAACAAAAGTGGCACCTGGGAATCGTTGGCTGGCATCCTTCAAGCTCGGCCCTGCGAGATGAATTACGTCTAGGCTAGTGCACACGCCCCGAATCTCCCGAATGGGCTGGTTTCTCCACAAGATCGCCGGAGGCGGAAACATTGGCGTGGTCAGGTAGGTGGGAAATTCACTTCGAGCAACATGGATCACTTCGGTGATCGCCTCTCGCTGGACTGTGAGTGGTAAAGTTCTCGAGCGTTTCTCGGGCCGCCTACTTTGAATCGCTAATACATTACGGACGTCGGGCCAAAGCCCGCGCATTGTCTGGTGCTCGAACTTTGAAGTGATTTTTGAACAAGACGCACAGCTGGCTTTTGCCAACGTCCACTGCCCATTCACGGCATATGGAACAGCGTGCTCCCTGCTCAATGGATCTTCGCGGCTTCCGCAATAAATGCATTCGCCAATTTCACGTCCGTTTGGTGGGATGAGGAAATTCACAATTGCTTCCGTCGTTTTCCCTCAACCGTCGGCATCACCATTAGCCGTTGTGTTTTTTGGCGAGAAAATAGCAGACAGAAGCGATCATGCTTCGACCGAGCCTCACACGCTCTTCTTCCGTGAAGCCAATTGGGACGTGCGCACCTTGGGCTTACGAAGCCATAGACGTCCGTAATGCCCTCCTCTTCATTTTTGTCAAGAAAACCGATTGGGGGTACGCAATATTCGCACCGAACTTGCTAGGATTACCAGAC
>JAYVUQ010000715.1:0-2448 GCA_043787785.1 Bryobacteraceae bacterium | reverse complement strand
CTGGTGCGACAATTAGAGGGCCGCATTGCTCAGCTTGAGGCTCGCGAACCTCAGCCTCCCGCGTCCGGCCAGAAGGAACAAGCATGAGCGAACACGGTTACCGCCCGCCGTTATCTTACAAAGACCCCAGCTTTCTTGACCGTTCCGAAGCGCGTTCGGTGCGCATCCTGTCGGAGTATCTGCAACCGTTGAGTGTGCTGCGTAAGCAACTGGTGCATGACACCGTTGTATTTTTTGGATCGGCACGAATCAAGGAGGATGGCCCCATGGGCCACTACTACCGGGAGGCGCGCGAATTGGCCCGCCTGGTAACCTTATGGTCCGACGCGCTGCCCGATACTACGCGCCGCTTTGTCGTCACCACCGGCGGCGGACCGGGCATCATGGAGGCCGCCAACCGGGGGGCGATGGATGCCAGCGGCAAGTCAATCGGCTTTAATATCGCGCTGCCCTTTGAGCAAGACCCGAACCCCTACATTAGCCGCGAACTTAGTTTTGAATTCCATTACTTCTTTATGCGGAAGTTCTGGTTTGCTTACCTCGCCAAGACGCTGGTGGTGTTTCCTGGCGGCTTCGGCACCCTGGATGAATTGAGCGAGTTACTTACTTTATTGCAGACGAAGAAACTCGAAAAGAAGATGCTGATCATCCTCTACGGGTCTGATTTCTGGAAGAAGGTAATCAACTTCGAGGCGCTGGCCGAGTTGGGCATGATTGGACAAGAAGACCTCAAGCTTTTTGAGTGGGCGGACGAACCCGAGCAGGCGATGGAAATCATTCAGACGCGCCTGACGGAGTGGTATCTGACGCCCGAGACGCCTTTGCCGCGCGGCGAACAAAAGACGCCCGCGATTTCGAATACGCGCAATTAGCGCCGCTTCTGGCCTATGTTGAACCATCGCCAAGCCCTGCGCCCCGCCGCGATCGCCGCGCCGAATCTTTGGGCCTTGCTGGGCTGGCCAGGGCAGTGCTTCGTGCTGTCGCTGATTGCCCTAGGCATCGCCCGCGTCCTGAACGCGCCCGTCCCGGTGGCAGACCTGATTACGCTGCTCGCCCTGCTGAGCGGTGCCGTGGCCGCCTACCGTTTACTGCGCGTGGGAACCCGCAAAGTAATCTGGCGCTTGCGGAACCGCTTGGCCGTCGCTTACCTCTTTATGGCCTTGGTGCCCGTTGTCCTGATGTTACTGATGGGCGGCGCCATTACTTACATTGTGGCCGGAAAAATGGCGGCCTACATGGTGAACCGGGAGTTAGACCGGCAGGTGTCGCAGCTCAGCACCAGCATTGAGCCCGTGCTGAAGAGTCCCGCCGTCGCGCGGCCCGCCGCCGTGGCCCGCATCGGTAACTTTTACGCCGCTACCCGCGAAGGCTTTGTGGTGCATTATCGCGCCGGTGGCACCGAACTTCGATTTCCCGAAGGCAGTAAGGTTACCGCGCCGCCGGACGCTTGGCGCGAGGCTTCGGGCATCGTCGCTCGCGAAGGCGGCTTCTACCTGTGGGCGCGCATGGCGCAGGGCGACGCCAGTGTGACGGCGAGTTATCCGCTCTCCAACGAAAGCTTGAATGCGCTGGTGCAGGGCCTGGGTAGCGTCGCACTCACCACGTCGCTGCCGCTCGAAAGCGAGAGCGTCCGGCGGCCGAAAGTACAGGTTCGTTCGGCCCGGCGGATGGAGCGTGATCCAAAAGAGTTGTTGTCGCCGGGCCAACTGCCGCGCGCGGCTAACGCGCTGGACGAAATGTTTTACCTCATCACCACCGCGCCCACCCGGTACGCCAATTGGGAAGCGCCCGGTTCGGCCAAGGGCGCATCTTTCCTGATCTTTTCGCGCGTATCGGCCGTGCTGCGCCAACTCTACACGCAGGAAGTGGAAGGCGACCTGGCCACCGTCGTGTTGCAGTCGATGGGCGGCTTGTTCCTGATGGTGGAGCTGATTGCCTTGGTGATCGGCATCTCACTTACCCGCTCCATCACCACCGCCGTGCATGATCTTTACGATGGCACCGAGCGCGTGATGGAGGGCGACTTCGGCCACCGCATCCGCTGCGTCGGCAAGGATCAGATTGCCAGCTTGAGCCAAAGCTTCAACCGCATGACGGAGAACCTGGAGCGGCTATTGAAAGTCGCCAAGGAGAAAGAGCGCATAGAGGCGGAGCTCGAAATCGCTAGCGAAGTGCAGCAGTTGCTCTATCCGCGCAGCGTGCCGCATTTGGATAGCCTCACCATGCGCGCCTTGTGCCATCCGGCGCGCACCGTCTCGGGCGACTTTTACGATTACCAGATGCTGGCCCCGGGCAAGGTGGCGGTACTGCTGGGTGACGTGGCCGGCAAGGGCATTTCCGCGGCTTTGTTGATGGCCACCATTCAATCGTCATTTCGCGCGCTGATTCGCGAGTCAATTGACCGCTCGAAGGTGGAGCCGGACTACTGCTGGTCAACCGCGCGGTTAG
>JAYVUQ010000714.1:0-12468 GCA_043787785.1 Bryobacteraceae bacterium | reverse complement strand
GCTTCACGGCGTTCTTCGTGGAATTGATTTATCCCACTAAAGGTAAGTACCCTCTGAAATTTACGACAGAGGTAAGTGTGGTGCCGGACGTACTGCCGTTCCGGTGGCAGGATGCTAAGCAAAAGCACTAAAGCGGACAAGTCCGATACACTGAAGCAATTCATGCAAGGCATTGTCTATACCGAAACCGTGGTGCATATGGCACCGGCCGCGCTGGTGGATCTGGCGCCCTATCAACTCGTCATGGTGGACCTCTCCGATGGCCGCCGGGTGACTGGCCGCTGTGAAGGCGAGCGCGTCGTGATTGGCGACCCCGTCGAGATTGCCGCCGAGCGCGAGGGCGTGGTCATTTTCCGGAGGGCGGCATGAAGCTCGCTGAACGGATGTCTCGCCTGAGTGGCGAAGGGGCTTTCGAGGTGCTGCAGAAGGCGCGGGCGCTGGAAGCGCAAGGCAAGCACATCATCCACTTGGAAATAGGCGAGCCGGACTTTGAGACTCCGGCGCATATCGTCGCGGCCGGCAAAGCGGCGCTGGATGCCGGCTATACCCACTACGGGCCCACGCCAGGCGATCCAGAGCTTCGCGCGGCCTTGGCTGCCCATGTGGCTTCCACGCGGGGCATTGAAGTGAACGCGGACAATGTCTGCGTGGTGCCGGGTGGCAAGCCGATCATCTTCTTCCCCATCCTCGCCTTTGTGGAGCCGGGCGACGAAGTGCTTTACCCGAATCCGGGCTTCCCGATCTACGAAAGCATGATCAAGTTCGCCGGGGGCACGCCAGTGCCGGTGCCGTTGGTGGAGGAGCGAAGCTTTAGCTTCGATTTGAACGTGCTGAAAGATTGCATCGGAGCGAAGACCAAGATGCTCATCTTGAACTCGCCGCAGAACCCAACGGGCGGCGTGATTCCGGCCGAGGACATCCGCGCGATTGCCGAACTGGTCCGCGAGCGCGACATCGTGGTTTTGTCTGACGAGATCTACTCGCGCATTTACTATGGCGAACGGCCTTTGTCGATTGCGAGCGTGCCCGGTATGGCCGAGCGCACCATCATCCTGGATGGCTTTTCGAAGATTTACGCGATGACCGGTTGGCGCTTGGGCTATGGCGTGATGCCCAAGTGGATGGCCGATGCGGTGAACATGTTGATGGTGAATTCGAACTCCTGCACGGCCAGCTTCACCCAGCGGGCGGGGTTGGCGGCGATTACCGGGCCGCAGGACGATGCCGTTGCGATGGTGCGGGAGTTCCAAACGCGGCGCGACCTGTTCGTGCGCGAACTTAATGCCATTCCGGGTGTGCGCTGCCAGGTGCCGGAAGGTGCTTTCTATGCGTTCCCGAACATTGCAGGCACGGGCTGGAAGAGCAAAGCGCTGGCCGACGCATTGCTCGAAATTGGCGGCGTGGCGTGCCTGGCTGGCACCTCGTTTGGCGCTTATGGCGAGGGCTATCTGCGGTTTTCGATGGCCAATTCGGTTGAGGCTCTAACGGAAGCAGCGGCGCGAATGCGGCGGTTTCTGGAGAGTTGAAGTGGTAGGCGCGGCAGGGATCGAACCTGCGACCCTCAGCTTAGAAGGCTGATGCTCTATCCGACTGAGCTACGCGCCCACGATGCGTACTCTTCAGTGTACTAAGGAAGCGCTAACGGCACGGCGTTGCTGAGACGCCCGGCAGCTTCGAGGCGTACTTCCCCGCTGAGCGCTCCGGCCGGAAGTTGGGCGACGATGCGCCGGACATCTCCGATACTGATGGAGATGAGCGTCAGTTCCAAGTCACCTAGCAGGATACGGAAAGGCGTGCCGTTAGGCCCCAAGCCAGTGGCATCGATTTCCAGAAGCCGGCCGTTGACACGGGCAGAAAATATGCCTGGCCCCGCGGGGTCGAGCGAAATGGACTTAGGCACTGAAGGTCCGGCGGGAGTGGTGACGATGATGGGGTAGACGCCTGGGGCGAGCGAAGGCATCACAAAATTGATTTGGCTCTGGCTAACGTAAAGCAACCGGGCAGTGACACCGCCCACCGTGACTTGGGTATTGCCTAGCAGCGTGGAACCGCGGAGCGATTGCGCGGGCGCGCCCGTGGCCAGGTCGAGCCCATAAATGCTGGCGATGCCGCCAGGGCTGAGGCCTTGGTTAGTTGCCTCGCGGAAGGCGGCATTGAGGACTCCGCCATCATAGACGATGGGTGCGTAGTAGGCCTGCGCCGTCGCGCTACCGCCGCCGGTGACTTGGAGTTCGAGTACCCGTTCGGGTGTCCACAGGAATCGCACTTCGCCGGCGGCGTCGGCAACCATTCTGGAGGCCGAAACCGAACCGCCGCCGAGCGGGCGGGCCGTTACTTCGCGGCCAGGGTATGCGACATAGTTACGGTCGACCACGCGGGCGACAACGACCGTGGGCGAGTCTCCCGGGCGAGGAATCACTCTTTCGTTGTCGACAATGCGTAAGCCTAGATCTCCGACGGCTCGGGCTACTTGCACCTTAACCCTGCCAGTTTCAAAGCCCTCTGCTTCGGCCTCGACAGTGAGGTCATCAACGGCGCTGCGGACGCCGCGCACTGGAAAGGTAACGGAGGATTCGCCGGCGGCGACCCGCACCGTGGCCGGCACGCTGACCGCTCCGTTGAGGCTGCGCGGACGCAGGGTCAGGGCGGTGTCAGCGGGCCGGTCCAGATCGATGCGGGCTGGCACCGATTCGCCCTCCACGACACCCAGGGCTGGCTCAGCGCGGAAACGCAGCGCGCGCAGGATTCGGGTTTCGGCGGTGGCCCGGTTCTCGGTGACGCGGGCAAAATAGGCGGGGAATTCGCGGCGGTAGCGATCCACTTGGGCGAGTTGTTCGGGCGTGGGGTCTACTCCGTCGGCGGCGAGCACGATGAAGGCGAAGCGGAAGTGGCGCTGGGCTACGGTGTGGTCTGGAGTGCGGCGGCCTTCGGCTTCGATGATCTCGGCCACACTGACGTCGCGGCGTTGGCCGTCGAAGCGAACGCCCCGTTGGGGGCCACGGTTAAAGTTACCGAGCGAGGAGTTGGTGACGAGAAACGTGTCGGGCACTTCGCCGGGGGCGCGGAAGCCCATCAGGTATTGGTCTAGCGGGGCGAAGGCTTCCACGGTGGCCGTCGTTTCAAAGCGGGGCGAGGCGGTAGGCCCATGGTCGCGAATCTGGTTGCCCTCGAGCAATGAGGCTTCGGAATTGAAGGCGAAATTCCAATGCGCGAGTTGGCCACCGAGCATAGGCCGCGCGTCGGGATTGGCAGGGTCCCGCACACTGACATAGGCCAGGAACAAATGCCCGGCCTCGTGGCCGATGATCGAGAGCGGCGTATCGCCAGCGGCGCCCCGCGCGGGAACGACACCGAACGGATCAATGGGGTACTGCGAGGTGGGCCCGAGATTCAGGACGGCCTGCATGCGTTGTCGCGAGCCATACTCCGGACCCGTGTTGGCGGGTAGGTCACCGTAGCCAGTGCGCTCGTTGCGGACGGTGATCTCAAAGGCCACCACCCCGGCGCCAGCCGATATCCCCATCGTGTTGTAGACGACCAGGTAGTCATAGGCATCGTCGTATTGCGTGTAAAAGCGCTGGGCCAAGGTGACCAGATCGAGATCGTTGCCCAGGGTGAACAACTCGCCAACCGAGGCCGGAAAAACTTCGTTGCTGCCGGCGGCGAAGGAGACCACCTGGGCGGGCCGGGTGACGTCGCCACGCGAGATACCCACCACGGCTTCGAGGGCGTTCACGCCGCCGTAAGCCAGTTCCACGCGGCCATCGGGGTAGAGGCGAATTTGAAAAGTATTGGGCAGGCCGACGCCGGCGACACGATATTCGGGGACGCGACTCCAGGTGAACACTACCCGCTCGGGGCTGCTAAACCGGGTTACCTGGCCGGCGGCGGAGGGGTCAAGGTCGACAAACAGGGCGGCAATGCGGGGCCCACCGGCGGTGAAGCGGCCAAGCGAGCGTTCGTTGGTGCCGCTGTCGGCGCGATCAAAGGTGAGGTTGCCATCGGAGTTCAAGAAGACGCGGTTGCGTGTCTGGCCTTGGAATGGGAACGGGAAGGGCAGGGCGAATTCGCGCGAGTCGTCATCGCCGAGGCCGGAGAGGACGGTGGATTGAGCGGTAAGGTCGTCAATGGCGCCGACTTCGAGGGCGAAGCGGTAGCCGCCGGATTGTGGAGTGAATCGAAGCACTTGCCGGTCGAGGTTAAAAGGATTTCTCTGTCCGACGATGCCGCCGCCAGCCTCCATGACGACCAGGTCGCCCACGGTTTTGGCCGGTCGGGTTCGCTCGGCGGCGCGAGCTTTGTTGGCACGCAGCAAGCGCTGGTTCTGCGTGTGGCTCAGGCGGGCTGCGGTTTCCCGGCCTGGCACTGTGCCGCACGTGCGCGGGGTTTCGGCGCCCGAAAGCGAAATAGTGAGAACAAATAGAGAGAGGTTGCGTTTCATGTTCGTGTGGGGAAATCGGAGCGGGACGCGGGCAGCGGTTTGGCAACCACCTAGCTCGATTGTAGAATACAGATAGTCGAGGAGAATGTAACAACATGGGCTTTTGTACCTCTTGCGGTGCGCAGTTGGCGGAAGGCGCGCGGTTTTGTCCGAAGTGCGGGACGGCTCAGGCCAGTGGAGCAGCCAATGCAGCGCCGCCGCCCATGCCCACTCAGATGCCAGCGCAAACGACATTGGACTACACCATTCAGGGCGATAACCTGCAAGTGGTACGCGTACGTCTGAGCCCGGGCGAGGAACTCTACGCCGAAGCCGGCAAGATGCTCTACAAGACGCCGTCAGTGAGTTGGGAGACGCGCATGAGCGGCAACTCGATTGGCGAAAAGCTACTTGGGGCGCTGAAGCGCAAAGTGATGGGCGAGAGCCTCTTCCTGACTTATTTCCGGGCCAATACGGCGGGCGAAGTTGGCTTTGCGGGTAGCTATCCGGGACGGATCCAACCCTTTGATTTGCGCGCCGGGCAGTCGATTCTTGTGCAGCGCGACAGCTTTCTAGCGGCCCAAACCGGGGTGACCCTCAACATTGCCTTCACCAAGAAGCTGGGAGCCGGATTCTTCGGCGGTGAGGGTTTCATCCTCGAACGGCTCTCGGGTCCAGGGACGGTTTTCATCCATGGCGGGGGTGATTTCATCGAGTTTGACCTGAAGCCGGGCGAAATGCTGCAAGTGGATACGGGTTGCATTGTCGCCTTTGATGAAAGCGTTTCGTACGATATCCAGTTCGTGGGTGGCATCAAGACCGCAATTTTCGGCGGCGAAGGCCTCTTCTTGGCCACGCTGACGGGTCCGGGACGGGCGATCGTTCAGAGTATGACGCTAGAGAAGCTGCGGCGCGAGTTGACGCCATCGGCTACGGGCGGCGGCGATGAGCGCAGTGGCTTAGGGGCGATCACCGGAATGTTCTCCAGCGACGACTAAGGTTTTGCTAAACTTTTTCCTCTTCCATGCCGAAGATCCTACTTAGGGAGATTTTCACTGGAGCCATGGAAGGTATACAAACCGCACACATCGACGAGCCAATGTCCTGGGACGTGAGCGGTACCGGAACGGCGCTTCAGCAAGAGGCGCCGGCCTGGACTGAGCGTCATCCGACTCCCGCACCATTGCTCGCCGTCAGCCCTGCTGACGAGGTGCAGCACCTGAAAGGGCAGTTCCTTATAAGTCTGAATCATGAGATTCGTACGCCTCTCACGGGTATCCTGGGCATGACAGACCTGATGGCGGAGACGTCACTGACGGCGGAACAACGTGAGTATCTGGAGATTACCCGGTCCTGTGCGGACACCCTGTATGACATTTTGAGTGCGACGTTGGAGTTTGCCGCTTTGAGCGCTGGCCACACCCGCGCAGAACAATCCCCTTTTCAGGTAGTGCGCGCGGTGGATGCGATGGCCGCCGAGTTTGAAGCCAAGGCCCGGGCGAAGGGGCTGGAGTTTGAGTTGCGGATGGATCGCACTTTGCCGGAACTGATCTTGGGCGACGAGGTGCGGTTCCGCCGGCTAGTATCGCAATTGCTTTCCAACGCCAATAAGTTTACAGCCGAGGGCCGGGTGACGCTCACCGTGCGCCGGGTGCGGGAATTGGACGAACCCGCTGAACGCCTCGAAGTAGTGGTGGCCGACACCGGCATTGGCATCGCCCCCGACATGTTGGAGCGCGTCTTTGAGAGCTTCGAGCAACTCGAAGGCGGCTTAGCGCGGCAGTATCAGGGGCTCGGTTTGGGTCTGTCTCTGGGAAGAGAGCTCACGCGCGTCTTAGGCGGCGAAATCCGCGTTGACAGCCTGGTTGGCACTGGCAGCACGTTCACGGTGCTGCTGCCCTTAGTGGCCGCCGAGGACGGGCTGGGTAGCATGGCCACCCGGAACCTGCGTCAAGGTAAGCCGCGGATCCTGTTGGTGGAAGACAACAAGGTCTCGCAAATGATTGTGGTCCATATGCTCGAGCGCAACGAGTTTGAGGCCGACTGTGCCGACAGTGGCATGGCGGCGCTTAAGGCGGCATCGTCCTATCGCTACGACCTGGTGCTGATGGACTTGCAAATGCCTGGCATGGACGGCTTTGAAGCCACCCATCGCTTGCGCCGCTTGCCAGGGTACGAGTCCGTACCGATTCTGGCGCTCACCGCCAACTCTTCGAGCGAGTTCTACGAGCTTTGCCGGACGCACGGCATGCAAGCGTTTCTTTCGAAACCGGTGCAGCCGCAGGAACTCATTCAGACCGTGAACCAGTATCTAGCGGTTGCCTGACCTCCTGCTAATCTAAGGGGTGAACCCCAGACCAAACTCCCTCGGTCTTACGCCGCAAGGCCGTCTCGTGCTGCTTCACGATCCCACCGCGCCCGGTTTAGCCCAAGACCTGAGTGGTCGTCTGGAGCCCGCTTTTGAGCGCGGAGCCGGACACGGGCTGCTATTTCTGGGGGCGGACTTGGTGATTGGTCTGCCACCAGACATCTCCTATTGGCGCGAACTTGGCGCGCGCTATGTCACCTCACTGTGTACGACATCCCCAGACGTTGAGGGTGCCAGCGTTCCGGTGCTGGCTCAAGCCGATGCCGAGCGCTTCACCTTAGCCGCGCCACCCATGACTGGCGGTGAGTACCTCACTGCGGCGGCGGTGTCTGGCTTGTGGACGGAACTTCACCAAGCGTTCACCATCGAGCTCTCTGAAGCCAAATGCAGCCTTACCGAGTTCTTGAAGCGCCGGAATCCGGCTTGGAATCTGGTTGGCCGCGTGCACTTCAATTTGGCCGAGAACCGGCAGGATCCCGACGCGCCATTCGCTTTTCTGGCCACCTATACCACTCAGCTATCGGGCCAGGCGCGGGCGCAGCATGCTCCTTTGGGACAGGCGCTGCGCGAATACGCGGGAGCGGCCAATCACGCGCGGCTTCTGTCGTTGCTGGTGCCTGTCCAACAGGCGTCGGACCAGTGCCCGTGGCTGAAGGCGATGGTGGACGAGGGCGAGATCTTTCACCCCTTGCGTTGGACCCCCAGCGAGGCCTTGCAGCTCTTGCGCGATGTTCCGCAACTGGAAGCGGCCGGCGTGGTAGTGCGCATGCCCGCCGCGTGGCGCGGCACCCGTCCCCCGCGGCCTCAGGTGACCGGGTCAGTGGGAGGCAAGGCACCCAGCGGCTTGGGCCAGGAGGCGTTGCTCGATTTCCAAATGGAAGTGACTCTCGAGGGCGAGGCCCTCACGCCTGCCGAAATCGAATCCATCCTCGCGCAAACCGAAGGGCTGGCGCTGGTGCGGGGTCGCTGGGTTGAGGTGGACCGCGAGCGGATACGGCGCATGATGGAACGCTACGGCGAACTGGACCGGCTGGCGTCGAAGGAGGGTATGTCCTTCGGCGAGGCGATGCGGCGGCTGGCCGGAGCCAATGAGGACGCGGGCGAAGAGGCTGCCGCCGTTGGCTGGGCGGGCGTGATAGCCGGCCCTTGGTTGGCGGAGACGTTGCGCGGATTGCGCAGCCCGCAAGGGTTGGCGGCGGTGGATCCTGGTCCAGGTTTACAGGGTTCGCTGCGGCCATACCAGCAAGTGGGCGTGCGCTGGCTCTATCTGCTGGCCAAACTTGGTTTGGGGGCCTGTCTGGCAGACGACATGGGGCTCGGCAAGACCATCCAGGTAATTTCGTTGCTCCTGGTACTGCAGCGGGAGGCCGGCGGAGATTCCGCGCCCAGCTTGCTGGTGGCACCGGCGTCGCTGCTCGCCAACTGGGCGGCCGAACTGGAGCGTTTCGCTCCGGGGCTGAAACCGCTGATCGTCCATCCCTCGATGATGACGGCGGCCCAGATCAAGGCTCTTACGCCGGACCAACTCGCCACCGCGGACCTGGTGATTACCACCTATGGCTCGCTACTCCGGATCCCGCCGCTTTCAGCAGCCCGATGGCGGCTGGCCGTGCTTGACGAAGCGCAGGCGATCAAGAATCCAGGGGCGCGGCAGACTCGAGCGGTGAAAGCGCTCAAAGCCCAGGCGCGGATCGCCCTCACCGGTACGCCGGTGGAGAACCGGCTAGGGGACTTGTGGTCGATCTTCGATTTTGTCAACCCGGGGTTGTTGGGGTCGGCAAAGGAGTTCACGGCGTCGGCAAAGCGGATGGCCGCTCGCGGCGCTTACGGCCCGTTGCGGGAATTGGTGCGCCCTTACATTTTGCGCCGCCTCAAGACCGACAAGTCGGTGATTTCAGACCTACCGGATAAGACGGAACTGAAAGCCTTCTGCTCGCTCAGCCGCCAGCAGGGGGCCTTGTATGAGCAGGCAGTGAAGGAGTTGGGGAAAAAGCTCCAGGACGTAACCGGCATCCAGCGCCGGGGGCTGGTATTGTCGTTTCTGATGCGGTTCAAGCAGATTTGCAACCACCCGTCGCAGTGGCTGGGCGACGGCGCTTGGCAGGAAAGCGGCAGCGGCAAGTGGGCTCGCCTGCGCGACATCGCCGAAGTGGTGGCGGCGAAGCAGGAAAAGATGCTCGTGTTTACCCAATTTCGCGAAATGACCGGGCCGCTGGCTCAGTTTTTGGCGACCATCTTCCCGCAGCCCGGCGTCGTCCTGCATGGCGAAACCGAGGTGAAGAAGCGCAAAGATTTAGTGCGGCAGTTTCAGGAAGACGAAAGGGTGGGGTTCTTTGTGTTGTCGCTCAAGGCGGGCGGCTCCGGGCTCAACCTCACTGCCGCCTCGCACGTCGTCCATTTTGACCGTTGGTGGAATCCAGCCGTCGAGAACCAGGCCACCGACCGCGCCTTTCGCATCGGGCAGACCAAAAACGTGCTGGTGCATAAGTTCATCTGCCGGGGCACGGTGGAGGAGAAAATCGACCAACTGATCGATTCCAAAGGCCAATTATCGGACGACTTGCTGGCCGACAGCGGAGGCTTGCTGTTGACGGAATTGAAAGACGACGAGTTGATGCGGATGGTTGCGCTCGACCTAGGTAAGGCGCTCCAGGAATAACGCATGGCCAGGTACTATGACGATTGGAGCCCCTATGTTTCCATGGGCGCCCGGCGAGCCACGGCGCAGCGTGAACTAGCTAAGCGCAAGAAGAACGGGCACACCGTGTCGCCAGTGGTGATCAACGGCCGCACCATCACGGCCACCTTCTGGGGCAAAGCCTGGTGCGACAACCTGGAGCAATACAGCGACTATGCAAACCGCCTGCCTCGCGGCCGCACCTATGTTCGCAATGGCTCGGTGGTGGACCTACAGATTACGCCCGGTGCGGTTCAGGCTCTCGTGAGCGGCTCGCAGTTATATTCCGTCACCGTCCAGTTGTCCCCCTTGGCCAAGGAACGCTGGAAATCGATTTGCGAAGATTGCGCGGGGGCCATCGATTCGCTGGTGGAGCTGTTGCAAGGGAAGCTCTCGAAAGCGGTGATGGAAAGGATCTGCCGTCCGAAAACCGGCCTGTTTCCCGCGCCCGCCGAGATCAATCTGGCCTGTAGCTGCCCGGACGGCGCCTACATGTGCAAGCATCTCGCCGCGGTGCTCTACGGCATCGGTGCCCGGCTCGATCACCGTCCAGAGTTACTGTTCCACTTGCGTGGCATCGATGAGAAGCAACTAATTGCGAAGGCGGCCGAATCGATTCCGCTCGCCAAAGCCGTGCCCGCCAACAGTAAAATCCTCGGCGGAGCTGACCTCGCCGCTATGTTCGGTTTGGACATGAGTCTGGATCCGGGCATCCCGATAGTCAAGCCGAAACGCATACGGGTAACTAAGCCCCTGATGTGATAATCGAGGATTAAAAGAGTCACCGCTAAGGAGCCACAGTTTTTGCGCAACGAAATCCGATATTCGCTTGCCGTTGCGTCGGTCGCACCCAGTTACGAAAGTAGACGGTTACTCGCTTCGGCCCATCGCTCCAAGCTCCGCCCCGGATGGTGCGATAGATCCCCTCCAAAGGTCCTGGGGGATCGACGACCGGCGACTTGGCATAATACTCGCGTTCGAAATAGTCAGCAACCCACTCGGATAAATTCCCGGCCATGTCGAAAAGTCCAAAAGCGTTGGGCTTGTACTTACCCACTTCCTGCGGACCTGTCTCCACCCCTGATCGCAGAAGTGCCGCATCGAACTTGTCGCCCCACGGATAGTCCTGGCCATCCAGTCCTCCCCGCGCGGCGCGCTCCCATTCGGCCTCCGTCGGCAGCCTTCCCCCTTGCGCCGCACAATAGGCTTGGGCGTCATCCCAACTGACGTTGTAAACCGGTAGCTTCTCCATGCCCGCCGGTAGCTTTCCACTTAGCCAGTGGTAAGGCGCGCGATGGCGTTTCTCACTGATGAATATTGCGTACTGGGCGTGAGTTACTTCGTGCGCATCCAGATAAAAGGCCGAAATCGATACCTCGTGCAACGGCCGATCGTCCAGCAGGATTTGTGGACGCATCCTGGTCGCATCGTCGGAAGTCAGCTTGGTGCGGCCCATGGTGAACTTACCGGCTAGGATGAGCACGGGCTCGGCCTGGGCGCTAAGCGCGATGAATAAGATGGCGTATCGCATTTACACAAATAAATCGGCGATCTCGTCATCCAGCGCCATCTCAGTGGCGCCCAGCGTCTCGACATAGCGATAGGCGCGGCGCGAGGGCGTGTTGGTGATTTCCTTGCGCCAATCAATCCCGAGTGCCGAATAAATCGAGGCGTAGATATTCTCGGTTTTGATTTGGGCGCGCTTATATTTCCAACCGTTGTCGATCACGTGCTCGCCGGCCGCGTCGGTCTTGCCGATGATCCGGCCCGGCTTGACGCCACCACCCGCGTAGAGGGATAGATAGGCCAAGTTATAGTGATGCCGCCCGGCGATGCCATTGAGGGGTCCGGGGACGCGGCCGAACTCGGTGGCCACCACGATGAGCGTGTCGTCGAGCAGGGTCTTGCCCGGTTGATGCGGGGAGGAGACCATTTCGAGATCGCGCATCAGGTTGGCCATCGCCCGGTCGAATTCGTTGCAACGGATGTAATGGTTCGATTTCTTGGCGTGGTTGTAAATATCGCGGTGGTGATCCCAGTCTGGATGCACGATGTGGATATAGCGGGTACCGGCGTCGGCCTGCACTAAGTTCCTCGCGAGGAGGCAACCCAGGCCCACTTCGTTGGCTCCGTAGCGCTCGGTCTCTTCCTTGCTCATGGCAAAAGCCTGTGGCCAGCGAGGGTCGCCCAGGATTTGATAGGCCGAAGACTGGAAGTCGGCAAACGTGCCGAATCGCCGGTCGCGTCCGCCGCGGCTGGGCATCATGGCGTGGTCGAGTTCTTTGAGTAACCGGTAGCGTTCCGCCAACACGGCCAAAGCTTCCTTCGAGGAGGGCGCGGCGCCCGCACCCGATTTCAGGTTCACATCGAGCACGGAGTGGCGGGGATGAAGGAACCCAGTGGAAAGGGCACCGCAACCCGACGTATCGAGGCCGCAGCCGACGTAAGTGGGGAACGTATCGGCCGGCCGTCGTTGAGACTCAAGTTCCATCGCCACCACGGAGCCCACGCTGGGGATCTCAGAAGCTTGCGCCGGGTTTAACGGCCGCCCGGCTTGCGTGTAATACTGGCCGCGGAAATGGACCACTTCGTGGCTCTTCATCGAGCGCACAATCGTTACCTTGTCCATTTCCTTCGACAACTCAGGAAAAAGCCGCTGGCTGAGGTAGAGGTCGTGCTTAATGGGCCGAACGTCAAAGTCCTTCTGGGTGCCTTCGTTCTCTTTGAAGTCGAAGCTATCGATATGGGAGAGGGCGCCGGCAAGCTCGATGACAATGCAGAAACGAGCCGTGCCGCGGGGATTCGTTTTGCCAGCCGCGCGCAGTTGTAGGGGCATCAAAGCCTGGTCGGCAAAAGCGCCCAGGACGCCGTAGCCACCTAACTTGAGTAAGTCGCGGCGGGCGGGAAAGAGATCGGAGATGCGCTGTTTCATATTAGTAGTTGAAGATGAATTCCGGACTATTCAGCAGTGCCCACTGCAGATTCTCGGCCCCATGCCGCCGG